>JBOHQZ010000035.1:0-17270 GCA_050732275.1 bacterium | reverse complement strand
ACCGCCCAGCCGATTTGCGTGTCGCCTCGCGGAATGGAATAGACTGAAAGCAACGGCACACTTGTTCCACTGGTTTGAGCCGGCCAGGTGGTTCCGCCATTGGTGGTTTTTAATATTGTGCCATTCGTTCCAACCGTCCAGCCTGTATAGGTCCCGCCTTGCGGGACAAAATAGACAGACAACAAACCGTCTATCGTCCCACTGGATTGAGCTAACCAGGTCGTTCCGCCGTCGGTGGTCTTCAAAATTGTGCCCGACACTCCAACCGCCCAGCCGGTATCGGGTCCGATGAAATATACCGACAACAAATTATTTTCTGTGCCGCTGTATTCCTCCGACCAGTTGTCTCCGCCATCGGTCGTCTTTAAGATGGTGCCCGAAGCGCCAACCGCCCAGCCGGTAATGGTTCCGCCGGACGGGATGAAATGGACAGAATACAGATCTTCTGTCGTTCCACCGAATTGAGCGTACCATTCGTTTCCCCCATCGGTGGTCTTTAGGATTGTGCCAAAATCTCCAACCGCCCAGCCGGTATCGGCATCCATGAAGAATACGTAATTCAAACCTTCTGTCGTGCCGCTGGCTTGAGCCGACCAGGTGCTTCCGCCATCAGTCGTCTTTAAAATGGTGCCATCACCTCCGACCACCCAACCGGTATCGGTCCCGTTTTCCGAGATGAAATACACAGACGTCAAAAAACTTGTCGTGCCGCTGGCTTGAGGCGACCAAGTGCTTCCGCCATCGGTGGTTTTTAATATGATGCCTCCACCTTCAAAAAGATCAGCTCCGACCGCCCAGCCGGTATCGGTCCCGCCTTGCGGGACAAAACAGACAGAGATCAAAAAGCTCGCCGTTCCACCTGCATTGTGCTGCACATGCCAGTTTAATCCTCCATCCGTGGTTTTCATGACTGTGCCTGTCCCGCCAACTGCAAGAGCGGTGTTTTGATCAAAGACATGAATATCGAGAAGCGGGTTTCCTTGTGGCAGTGGGTTTTGCCAGAACCAATCGGTTTGTGCAAAAAGATTTGTATTCAAGGATAATATGAACACCGTCAGTTTGGTCATCGGTTTCATGATGTACTTCCTCAATTTAATCTATTTCCATTTGATACTACTGACCCCAAACGCTCCTCCTCGTAATGACGCCGACCGCATGGAGCAGCGCGCACAGCGAACAGCGACAATCACGCCATGCGCCATGCGCTTTGCGCGATCACTTCATCACGGTCATTTTTTTCGTCAGCGTTGTGACTGTGCCATTCGGTGTCCTCGCCTCGAGACGATAGAAATAGATGCCACTCGGCACGCGGTTGCCGGCATTATCACGGCCGTTCCAGCTCACGGTGTATTCGCCAGCGGTATTTACGCCAGTATCGAGCGTTGCTACGTGCCGACCGGTGAGGTCAAAAACAGCCAAGGTAACATTGCTATTATATGGCAGCTCGTAACGAATGTGGGTTTCCGGATTGAACGGATTGGGAAAGTTTTGTAACAGCCCGAATGTTTGTGGCAAACTGGCATCATCATCGCGGGCGGCAACGCCGGTGGTGTATTCGACCACGGCGCGGATGAGATAATCTTCAGTATCAAAGAGAGTCCATTCGCTTCCATCGAAATCCCAACTGCGCTTTTCGAGCGGCGGTGCTTTCTCCGAGCCAAAAGTTGGCTCGCTCGTGCCGTTGTATTCGATCATAATGTAGAAATCTCCGTTGACGGAAATATTGGCAGCGCTCAAATCATGCTTGACCCATCCTGTATCCGGTACCGTAACTGGAATCGGTCCATAAATCGTGTTGCCAGGCGCGCCGTTCGCACCGGCAAGCACGCGGAGATTGAACTGATTGCCATCCGCAATGTTTCTGATGAAAATTTTTGCTTGCTTTAGTTTCGTCCTTGAAGATGGGGTGAAGCGAACGGCAGAACCTTGTCCAGCACGCGGCCAATAATAACCGGAGGTCGATACGCCATTATCATAAGCCAACTCAGCAACATTGGCAGCCGGGCTCACGCGAACGCGAACCGGCACTGTGTGATTGCCGCCATTGCTGGTGATGCTCAATTGACTCTGGTAGTTGCCTGTGGCAAGGCGTTGGGCATTCAGCGTCACCGTGATCGTCTGTGAGCTGCCTGGCGAGATCGTGCCGCTGGCCGGATTGACGGTAAGCCGGTCTCCGGTTTCGCTGCCGACGGCGCGGATGAGAAAAGCGCCGTTTTCAAATCCTCTGATAGTGCCCAGCGGCACATATCTGTTCTGAGTCGGTTCAAGATAAAAGCTGTTGTTCGGCACACGGGCATTTTGATCAACCCCCGCCGGAAAAGCGATGGTTTCGGGCCCTCCCAATATGATATAGAAAGCCTGACCGCTCCCAAAAGACAACGGTGCGGGGAGCCCGATCTCGTACCAGGCGCCATCCCGGGCAGAAGGCAGTGTCACATTCTCTTCCACGAGTAGCTGGCCATCATCCACAGCGACGGCTACGTAGAAGGAAGGATTGGGGACGCTTTCCGTGCGTATGAAAACGAGAATCCTTTCGAGCTGAAAGCCGTTTCCGGAAGGTACAAAGCGATTACGCCAATAAGTTTCGCCGGCTCCCCGCAAACCGATAAAACTATCCGCTGTATCGTCGCCATCATCAAGAAACAGCACGTCATCACCGACAACTGCCAGCGAGGTTACACTTCCGGTTTGCGCCTGCACGGCTTGCGCCTGCGAGGTCGGCGGCTTTTCTCCGGTTGTCTCATTCAACGCGAGAGACGGCGGTTGCAGAGAAGAAAAATTTGTCGAGCCGGCCGAACGCGCTTTCAGGATAGCGCTAAACGTTGGCGCCGAGCTGGTTGGCCCGCTTGCCGTGATGTTGAAACTCAAATCAGCTGTGCCGCTGTTGGAGAGCATGAAGGTGCTGGTTGCGGTTTCATTTGACCTGGCTTGGATCGCAACCTCCGGCACATCGACATTGAGAATTGCCGTTTCACCGCTTGTTGCCTTTAAAATAGTGCCCTCAATTCCAACCGCCCAGCCGGTATTGGTTCCGCCTTGCGGGATGAAATAGACAGACTTCAAATCATTCGCCGTTCCACTGGTTTGAGCCGACCAGGTGCTTCCGCCATTGGCCGACTTTAAGATTGTGCCAACGCCTCCAACCGCCCAGCCGGTATTGGTCCCGCCTTGCGGGACGAAATAGATAGAATGCAAGCTATATGTCGTTCCACTGGTTTGAGCCGACCAGGTGCTTCCGCCATTACTCGTTTTTAAAATCGTGCCCCCATCTCCAACCGCCCAGCCGGTATTGACATTGGTAAAATAGACAGAAAAAAAAGACCTTGTCATTCTACTGGTTTGAGCCGACCAGGTGCTCCCGCCGTCAATGGTTTTTAATATTACACTTTCAAATAAACCTCCGACTGCCCAGCCGGTATTGGCATCAACGAAAAAAACAGAATTCAACTGTTCTTTCGTTCCACTGCTTTGAGCCGACCAGGTGCTTCCGCCATTGGTGGTTTTCAATATGACGCCTTCAAAATCAGAAAAACCACCAACCGCCCAGCCGGTATTGGTATCCGTGAAATAGGCGGAAAACAAAGACCTTGTCGTTCCACTGGTTTGAGCCGACCAGGAGTTTCCACCATCGGTCGTCTTTAAAATCGTGCCACGTATTCCAACCGTCCAGCCGGTATTGGCATCAACGAAATGGACAGAAGACAAATCATCTGTCGTCCCACTGGCTTGAGCCGACCAGGTGCTTCCACCATTGGTGGTCTTTAAAATGGTGCCAACTCCTCCAACTGCCCAACCGATATTGGCATCCACAAAATAAACAGATTCCAAATTCTTTGTCGTCCCATTGCTTTGCGCCGACCAAGTGCTTCCGCCATTGGTGGTCTTTAAAATGGTGCCAAAATTTCCGACTGTCCATCCGGTATTGGCATCCATGAAACGGACAGATTCCAAAGAACTTGTCGTTCCACTTATTTGAAGAGACCAGGTACTTCCGCCATCGGTGGTTTTTAATTTTATGCCTTCAAAAAAACCACCACCCACCGCCCAGCCGGTATTGGCATCCAGGAAATAGACGGATTTCAAAGTAAGTGTCGTTCCACTGGTTTGAGCCGACCAGGTGGTTCCGCCATTGGTGGTTTTTAAAATTATGCCATTGCTTCCGACCACCCAGCCGGTATTGGTCCCGCCTTGCGCGATGAAATAGACGGAATACAAAAAGCTTGTCGTTCCACTGGTTTGAGCCGACCAGGTGGTTCCGCCATCGGTGGTCTTTAAAATCGTGCCACGTCTTCCAACCGCCCAGCCAGTCGTGTCATCAATGAAGGAAACAGAATACAACTCTCCTGGCGTTCCACTTATTTGAACAGACCAGGCAATTCCGCCATTGGTGGTTTTTAATATTATACCTTCACTTAAAAAACCACCACCCACTGCCCAGCCGGTATTGGCATCAACGAAGAAAACAGCATGCAACGTTTCTGTCGTTCCACTGGTTTGCGCCGACCAGGTGCTGCCGCCATTGGTGGTCTTTAAAATGGTGCCCTCACTTCCAACTGCCCAGCCGGTGTTGTTATCAATGAAGAAAACAGAAGCCAAATATTCTGTCGTTCCTCCGGCGTAGTGCTGCATGCGCCAATTCATTCCCCCATCCGTGGTTTTCATGACGGTTCCCGCTTCGCCAACGGCAAGAGCGGTGTTTTGGTCAAAGATATGAATATCCCCAAGCGCATTTCCTTGTGGCTGTGGATTTTGCCACAGCCAGCCGCTTTGCGCCAAAAGATTTGCATTCAGGGATAATGCGAACATCATCAGTTTAATCATCGGCTTCATGATGCACCTCTTAAATTTGATCTACTTCCAATTGATGCAACTGGCCCCGGCGCTCTTACTCCCAATGGTGTGGCTTACTCTTTCTCGTACTCTTACTCGCTGTTGGAAATCCTTAAAAAGCGAGTAGGAGCAAGAGTAGGAGTAGGAGTACGAGCAACCAGCGTCAAGCAACCAGCAACTATTTCAGCACGGTCATTTTCTTCGTCAGAACCGTCACCGTTCCGGTCGACGAGGTCGCTTCGAGGCGGTAGAGATAGACACCACTCGGCACGCGGTTGCCGGCGTTATCACGGCCGTTCCAGCGCACGGTGTGTTCACCTGCGGCCTTCAAACCGGCATCAAGCCTCGTCAAGCGACGGCCGTTGAGATCAAATACGATCAGAGAAACATTCGCTGCAAACGGCAGCACGTACCGAATGCTGGTTTCCGGATTAAAGGGGTTCGGATAATTTTGCGCCAGCGCCACCGACTTTGGCAGGATAGGACCCTTCGCTTCATCAACTGCCGTGCTAATGGAAACCGTCGCTTCGATCCATGTATACCAGCCGTTCGTGCCCGAGCCTGGATTTGCATTCTGCCCCAACCATGCATCGGATAAGTTGTGCCACGTTCCGTCGCCCCATAGCTCCCACTCCTCGGGCACGCGTTGTCCAAGGAAATCTGACGCCACGATGGCTGCGGAGACCATATCAGCTTGGGAATAGGCACCGAAGTTGATGGCAATAAAAAAAGTCGATCCGACAGTCACAGATGGGGAAAGCGCGTGGACGGTAGGTTGCTCATCCGTTTCATGATTGCTATCGGCGAGAACATCCGCCAGCGCATAGCTTTGGCTGAAGATTGCGTTGCCCTGCGGCCCGGTGGTCGGATTGCCGTTGTAAATTTCAAGACGATATGTCTGGTTCGTCAAGCCGGAACGCTTGTAGCCGAACCAGGCTTTTACTTCAGTCAAGCTGGCCTGCGTCGCGCCTTCAGGCAGTCGAAAGGCCGTTGCCTTCGCCTGATCGCGATAAATATTTGTCCCGAAGATAAAACCACTATCTATCGGGGTTGCATTGTCAACTATCCATAGAACTTGCCTGCCCTGCGGATCGAAGTTGCGGAGAGTCGTTGTGATACTGGCTTTGGGAAGTTGTGCGCTGTAAGCGCCGCGCCCGTGGGTGGCGGCATAAACGCGATTCACGCTGGTGTTCAGGACAATCGCCGTGACCTGCACGGTCGGAAAGCCGTTCGTGCAAGGTTGCCAGGTTTGTCCGCCGTTCTCGCTGAGAAAAACGCCGATGTCGGTGCCAAGAAAAAGCAGGCTCGGTTGTTGCGGATGAACTTGAATGGTATTCGCGGGTATATCCGGCAAATTATTGGTGATATCCGCCCAACTGCCGCCGGCGTCGGTGGACTTGAACACGTGCGGCGTGCCATAGCCGGAGTAAGTTAAATATACCGTGCGATTGTTCGACGGATCAAACTCGATGTCGGTGATAAAACGATTCGGCAAGTTCGCGCCGGTAACGTTGGTAAAGCTCGCGCCATTGTCTTCCGTTTTGTAAATCTTGGCGTCCTTCGTTGCGAACCAAGTGATATTGTCGTTTCCTTCAGCAATCGCCACGGCGACGAGCGACGTATCGAATTCGGCGCTGATCGGCGTCCAACTGTCGCCGCGATCGGTGGATTGCAACAGACGATTCGTGCCTAAAACCAGCACGTTCGGATTGTTGGGCGACAATTCATACGGCGCGAAAAAGCCCGCCTTGTCGACATCTCGCTGCGTGATGCCATTTGAGCCGTCTGTGTAGCCAATTTCAATTACTTCGGGGAAGCCACCGGTTGCGTAATCGCTAACGACACGCCAGATGGTGATTTGCTGCCTCGAGCCGTAAATTCTGGTTGGATCGGTGTAGTCAAAAAACGTTTGCCAGCCATCACCGGTCGTGACATCGCGCCACAAATTACTCAGGAGCATGGGCGTACCGTTGTCTTGCGTGCCGCCGAGCATAATATTCGGATTAGTGGGATGAACAGCAAAAGTATAAAACTGCGTTACCCCGAGATTGTGGTTGAGAATTTCCCACGTTTTGCCCAGATCGCGCGAGCGCGCGATACCGCCATCGCTGCCGTTGTAAAGCGTTGGCGGATTAGTGGAGCGATCAAACGCAAAAATGTGATGATCGGCATGCACATAAGGTATGCCCTCCGGATTTTCATGTTCATATCGGGTCCACATGCTCACTTGCGACCAAGAATTTCCGCCATCCGTTGTTTTGTAAATATCCAGTCCGCCAACAAATACGATATTCGGATCGGTCGGATGAACAACGATTGCATTGGCGTAATTGCCCTGGCTCCCAAGCGCGGTGGTGTGATTATCGTCACGATTGCGCTGATTGATGGTCAGTGGCGTGGTCACTTGCGTCCAGCTCTGGCCACCGTTGGTGGTTTTCCAGAGGCCCAACATCGCTCCGTCTTTAAGATCGGCCGTATCCCCGTGCTTGCGCACATAAGTGAACGAGGCATAAAGGACGTCCGTATTTGATGGCGCCATCGCCAGCTTGATGCGGCCATATCCCATATTGGGCAAATTCGGATCAGGCAGGCCATTGGCCAGGCGCGACCAAGTCTGTCCACCGTTGGTGGATTTCCAAACGCCGCCCCAATAATAGAGTCCGAACGTTGCATAGACCACGTTGGCATCGATTGGACTGACGACCACATCCGCTGCAAAATTATCGCGCTCGTCCTGCGGATCGTGCTCAATGCCCTTTCCCGCGGTGAGGTCTTGCCAAGTTTCCCCGCTGTCCGTGGATTTAAAAATCGCGTTAGCGCCAGGATCGGGGACAGTTTCCGAAGGAAGGGGCGAATTGAGCGGAGCCGCTTTCCGTCCGGCGGCATAAATCAGATTCGGATTGGCCGGTGAAACGGTGATGGCCGTGATGAAAGGCGAATTGAGTCCTTGGTCGACATGCACGCGCTTCCAGGTGTTGCCGCCATCGGTCGTTTTCAAAATGCCGCGACCCGGCAAGTTGTCGATAAAGAAAAACCCTTCGCCGGTGCCGGCATAAAGCGTATTCGGATCATCCGGCTTCATCACCAACGCTGAGATGTTCAACGTGATCAAATCATTCATCGTCGGAAACCAGGACGCGCCGCCATTCGTCGATTTCCACACGCCGCCGGAGACCGAGCCAACGTAGAGAATGTTGGGATCATTCGGATGAACTACCAAGCCGCGCAACCGGCCGCCGATATTGCCTGGCCCGTGATACTCCCAATTCAATTGCCCGGCCGCCGATTTGGCGAGACGAAGGCCTTTTGCTGCCAATTCCGGTATCATGCGATGGCGCATATCCTCCACCGCGCGGATTTCCGCATCTTTGGGAATGTAGCCAAGCCCATACGTGCGTTGCGACATGAACCATTCCGCGCCTTCCACCTTGCCTTCCCGCGCCATGTCTTCGCGTTCATCTTCGTGAAATTTACCGGCCACCAAGCTTGACGACGCATGATCGCGTGTTGGAGCAGGATGTGGTCTCGAGCTCAACAACGCGAACCCGATCACGAGCGCCGCCAGCAGCACGAGTGCCAGCGCGTGAGTTGATTTGCTTTTAGCGATAGACATGACTTTCCTCCGAGGCGTGAATGTTTTTCGCGACCATCCGAACCGCCTTTTGCGGCGAGAATGACTTGAATGGTTGCCGGTATTAAGATAACAGCGTCAAGTACGCGGTGAAATAGAGCAAAAAGACTAATTTGAGGCGTGGTAACTGCAGAAATCTCTCAATGACATAGAACCGATGAACTATAATTTGAGGCCTGGCTCTGGAGATGATTTAGGGGGTGAGATAAAATAACTTACTCAGTTTATTTGTATAAACTGTCGTTATTGGTGAGATTTAAGTGTCCTATTTATTAAATCTCACCCCCTTAAAACAAAAGGGCGGCGATACATCTTACGATAGCTACGTTGCTAAAGTTAATCGACCAAATGGACTAATTTGACAGCGTCACACACGCCATGCGCTCTGCTCCATGCGCCATGCCCTCCACTACTTGACTAATATCATCTTTTTAGTTTCGACGTATTCACCTGCTTGCAAACGATAGAGATAAATTCCCGAAGTCAACTTACTGCCATCAAAGCTGATTTCATAGCTACCCGCTGCGATTCGCCCCCTCATGAGCGTTTCTACTTCGCGCCCATAGGGGTCATAGACCTTTAGAGTCACGAGTTGCGAACTTGGCAAGAAAAAACTAATTGTCGTTGAAGGATTAAAGGGATTTGGATAATTCTGCGAGAGGCTAAAGTTATATGGCAAATTAAACCTCCGCTCGGCAACTGCTGTGCTGAGATCGCCGTTGAATTTTGCGATCACGCCATTGGGGTCTCCTGCCCAACCTATCGTTGGACTTACGAAGCTGAGACCGACGAATACATCTGAGCTAAGACTCATCCAGGTCGTACCGCCATCCTCGGAGTAGACGATGCCGCCAAGCGTCGTTGCGACCAAAACTTGGAATGCAGTATTGGGCACATACACAAGAGTGCGCACCTGCGACTGAGTCTGAACGAAGTTGGAAACGTTCGTCCAGGTTCGGCCGCCGTCTGTAGTAGTGGCTAAGGTGTTGCCGGTATTGGCTGTGCCGAGGCCGCCAGCGAAGCCGGTGAGCGTATCCTTGAAAGCCATGGATGAGATACCGTGAAACTGACCATCGTTGGCAAGCGCTGTGTTGGCGACCGTCCAAGTCTGTCCTTGATCCGTCGACCTGAAAACGCGAATCGGAGCGTTTGAGACGATTCCATAGCCTGTTCCAAACCAAGCATGCCTGCTGCCCGCCACGGCCAGCGGTGTGCCGCCGCCATCGCCAAAACCTGCGAATTCGCCTGAAAGAGGAGGCGGGATATTTGCTGCTGGGGTTTGAATCCAGTTGGCTCCTCCATTCGTGGTGGTGAGGATTACAAAAGTTCCATCGACAGGATCGCTGACAGCAATGCCATGGGTTTCGTCCCAAAAGGCGATAGAATTGATGAATGCAGCGGCGCTGGTGTTTCGATATTGCAATTTCCAGCTCACACCGCCGTCGGTTGTTTTGTAGATGCGCGTGTCTATTGCGCTGAAACTCCCTCCGGCAAAATAAGCGGTGTCTGAATCAATTGCTGCAATAGACAGAAAATTAATCGATTCTGCCCCAGGCACCGTGCCCGACGTCCAGTTTGTGCCGCCGTCGGTCGTTCTTAAATAGATGCCGTTTTCTGATCCCGCCCAAACGGTATTTTTATCAACCGCTTTGATGGGAAAAATGAAGCTTGATATGCCAGTGTTCTGAGCCGTCCAGATTTGTGCTGATGCGGTGTGAGCAACCATTAGGCTGCCAATTATTATGATCAGCACACGCGCTAAAGAAAAGAAAAATTTCATGACAACCTCCTTCAACGGGTTATGTGTTATGAATTATCCAACCTTTGCCGGTGCCGGCATAAAGCGTGTTCGCATCACCAATGCCGAGATGTTCAACGTGATCAAATCATTCATCGTTGGAAACCAAGAGGCGCCGCCATTCGTCGATTTCCACACGCCACCGGAAACCGAGCCGGCATAGAGAATGTCGGGATTATTCGGGTGCACCAACAAACCGTGCAACCGGCCGCCAATATTGTCCGGCCCGTGATATTCCCAATTCAATTGTCCGGCAGCCGATTTGGCGAGACGAATGTCTTTTGCCGCCAACTCGGGAATCACACGATGGCGCATATCCTCCACCGCGCGGATTTCCGCATCCTTGGGAATGTAGCCCAAGGGATAAGTGCGTTGCGACATGAACCATGCCGCGCCTGCCGGTTTTGCGGCGAGAATGACTTGAATGTTTACCGGTATTAAGATAACAGCGCCAGGCGTGCGGCGAAATAGAGCAAAAGGACTAATTTGAGGCGTGGTAACGAAGAAATTTTCTCAATAATATAGAACTGATGAACTATAATTTGAGGCCTAGTTTTGGAGATGATTTAAAACAAAAGAGCGGCGATACATCTCGCCGCCCTTTCGCTGTGGGGATGCTAAGGTCGGGAAAGCTGCCCGACCTGGGGATGCCTATTTCCGGTCAGTTCCATAATTCGCGTTCGTCCATAAAGTCCGCGTTTCATTTCAACACCGCCAGCTTTTTCGTGAGCGTTGTCACCGCGCCATTGGGCAGTGTCGCTTCAAGACGATAGAAATAAATTCCGCTGGTCACGCGGTTGCCGGAGTCATCGCGCCCACTCCAGCGTACCACGTACTCACCGGCCGCTTGTGTACCGGAGGCAAGCGTTGCTACACGCCGACCGCTGAGATCAAAAACCGCCAGCACAATATTGCCGTTATGTGGCAGCGCGTAGCGGATATTGGTTTCCGGATTAAATGGATTCGGATAATTTTGCGCCAAGCCGAACGCACGCGGCAACTCGGCGCGTTCGTCTTCGACCACCACCGTGTTGCTGACGCGAATGCGAACCGGAATAGTGCGGCTGCCGCCGGTGCTCGCGATGTTGAGCTCACCTTGATAGCTGCCTTCGGCAAGACCTTGGGCATCAAAGTTCACGGTGATGGTCTGCAACCCGTCGGGAGCGATCGTGCCACTTTCAGGATTGACGGCAAGCCTAGTCATTGTCGCGGTCGTGATCGTGATCTGGCCGGAGCTATGACTTTTAGCCCCGGCATCGTCTATTACCGTCAGCGTGGCCCTGTAGGTGCCAGCTTGCGCGTAAGCGTGTGTGGCAATCTGTTGGTTGCTGGAGTTGCCGTCGCCAAAATTCCACAGGTATGCGGTGATTTGTCCATCCGGATCGGAAGAGTTGGAGGCATCGAACGTAAGGGTTTCGTTTATCTTGGCTTCGGTTTTGGAAACCGTCGCCTTGGCGGATGGAGGAAGATTTCCGCCGGCAATCTCGGCGCCCACGGCGCGAATGAGAAATGCGGCGGCCTCGAGTCCGGCAATTTTGTTGATATTGAGAAAATCAAAAAAATCGTAATCGAAATAAAAGCTGTTATCGGGTATTTGCGCGTTAAAATCTATGCCAGCCGGGTAACCGATATCGCCGGAAGCACCGACCATGATTCCAAACCGCGTTCCGCCCTTGAAATACAGCGGGTTGGTGAGCGGCACGGTGAACCATTCGCCGTCGTACCGTCTGTTTTCCGGCGTCAAGTCGAGCAAGAGTTCGCCTTGCGCGAGAGTTTTTCCGCTTGAGTCGACTACGGCCAGGAAGACCGGATTTTCGGAGACGGTTTCGGTGCGCATGTAAAATTGCAGAGCGTCCAATTGAAAATCATTTTCCGCGAGCTCAAATTCGTTCATCCAGATAAAACCGGCGCCTACACCGAAGCCGAGGAAAAAGTCGGACCTGTTATTCCCGTCGTCAAGCACGAGCACAGCCTTGCCGGAAGCTGCGTTGGCGCGGGGTGGTGAGCTTATGACCCGTGCCTCAAGCGCTTTCAAACGTGGCGTGCCGGCCTGCAATTGGACCTTTTCCTGCGACTGGCGCCGGGGAGGAAAATCTGCAGTAGCGCTTCCGAAGTTGGATAATCTTGCTTCGCCGGCAACACCGGCTTTCGCGAGCGCGCCGAATGATCCGGTCGCGGTTATGCTGTAATTCAGAGCCGCGTCGCCGCTGTTGGAAAGGTTAAACGTCGCGGCGCCGGATTGGCCGGGTTTTGCTTGAATGGCGATCTCCTGCACATCAACATCTAAAACCGCGTTTCCACTATGAGGCAGCTCGGCACTGTAAACCCCGCGCCCGTGCGTTGCGGCATAAATGCGGTTAACCTTGGCATTCAACTGAATTGCCACCACCTGCGTCGCCGGAAAACCATTCGCGCACGGTTGCCAGGTGTGGCCGCCGTTTTCGCTCATAAAGACGCCGATGTCGGTCCCGAGAAAAAGCATGTTCGGCTGTTGCGGATGCACTTGGATGGCGTTGACCGGCATATCCGGCAAATTGTTGGTGATATTCGTCCAACTGCCGCCGGCGTCGATGGTCTTGAACACGTGCGGCGTGCCATAGCCGGAATAGGTGAGGTACACCGTGCGGTTATCCGACGGATCAAATTCGATGTCGGTGATAAACCGATTCGGCAGGCTCGGCTGCGTCACTTCCGTTCCGCTCGCGCCGCCGTCCTCGGTTTTGAACACCCGGCCATCTCTCGTTGCGGCCCAAATGATGTCATCGTCGCCTTCCGCGAGGGCGACCGCGGCCACCGGCTGAGTGGAGAAGCGGTCGCTGATTGGCGTCCAACTGTCGCCGCGATCGGTGGTTTTCAGTACGCGGTGAGTTCCCAATACCAGCACGTTCGGATTATTCGGAGACATTTCGAACGGCGCAAAGAAAGCCGCGCCATCAACGTCTTCCTCGGTGATGCCGTTCGAGCCATCCGTAAAACCGATTTCTTGTTCAAGGATGAAATCGCCTGTAGCGTAATCCATGACGCTGCGGTACATATTGACAAAGTAGATCGAGGTGTAAAGTATGGCCGGGTCATCGAAGTCAAAATACCCCGGCCCGCCATCACCGCCCGTGATTTCGAACCAGGCATTGATCTCACCGTCAATCACCATCGGCGTGCCGTTGTCCTGTGTGCCTCCGAACATAATGTTCGGATCGGTGGGATGTGCAGCAAAGAAATAGAACTGCGTGACGCCCAAGTCGTTATTGAGAATTTCCCACGTCGCGCCGAGATCGCGCGAGCGGGCAACGCCGCCGTCGCTGCCGTTATAAAGCGTCGGCGGATTGGTCGAACGATCGAACGCAAACACATGATGATCGGCATGCACATAAGGTAAGCCTTCCGGATTCTCCCATTCGGACCGGAGCCACACACTCATTTGTGACCAAGAATTTCCACCGTCCGTGGATTTGTAAATATCCAGACCCGCCACGAAAACGATATTCGGATCGGTCGGATGAACGATGATGGCATTATCGTAATGGCCCTGGCTGCCAAGGGCAGTGGTGTAGTTCTCTCGACGATTGCGCTCATTGATAGTCAACGGCGTGCTCACTTGCGTCCAGCTCTGCCCGGCGTTGGTGGTTTTCCATAATCCCAACATCCCATTATCAATCACATCGATGGTATCAACTATCTTGCTTTTATAGGCGAACGAGGCATAAAGCACGTTCGGATTGGAGGGGGCCATCGCCAGCTCGATGCGCCGGTAGCCGAGATTGGGCAAATTCGGATCCGGAAGGCCGTCGGTCAAACGCGACCACGCCTGGCCGCCGTCGGCGGATTTCCAAATTCCGCCCGAGGCGTAAAAAATTCCAAAGGTGGCATAGACGACATTCGCGTCTTCCGGGCTGACGATCACCTCCGCGGCAAAATCATCGAGCTCAGTCTGCGGATCGTGATCGAGGCCTTTTCCGCTGGTGACGTCTTGCCAGGTCTCGCCGCTGTCGGTTGATTTGAAAATGGCGCTGACCCCGGGATCGGGGATGGTTTCGACGCGATGGCCGAGCTGCGGCAGTGCTTTGCGTCCGGCGGCGTAAACCACGTTCGGATTGGCCGGCGAAACGGCAATTTCCGCGATGAAAGGCGAATTGAGTCCTTGCGCGACGTGCACGCGCTTCCAGGTGTTGCCGCCGTCGGTCGTCTTCAAGATGCCGCGGCCAGGCAAGCGGTCGCCGGTGAAAAAAGCTTCGCCAGTGCCGGCATAAATAGTGTTCGGATCACCCGGTTTCATGGCTAACGCCGATATGTTGAGGGTGATCAAATCATTCATCGTCGGCGACCAACTCGCGCCGCCATTCGTCGATTTCCACACGCCGCCGGAAACCGAGCCGGCGTACAGAATATCGGGATTGTTCGGATGCACCACCAAACCGCGCAATCGGCCGCCGATATTTCCCGGCCCGTGAAATTCCCAATTCAGTTGCCCGGCGGCGGATTTTCTCAAACTGTACCCTTTTGCCGCCAGCTCGGGAATCATCCGGTTGCGCATATCCTCGACCGCGCGAATTTCCGCGTCTTTCGGGATGTAGCCAAGCCCATACGTGCGTTGCGACATGAACCACTCCGCGCTGGCGGCCTTGCGCGCCATGCTTTTGAGCTTGCGGTGGATTGGCACGTTGAGTTTGGCAACAGCCTGATCAGAAGAAGCGCCCAAATTAGTGGAAACAGAGTTTGGCGCCGAAGGCAACCATATCAGACAGATGAAGAGCGTGGCGAGCAACGTCGCCATCGGCGCGAATTGCGGGATTCTTTTAGCGAAACGCATAACCGCCTCCTTTTCACAAAGAATTGCTTAATTTCATTATTTCAGAACCGTCAGTTTTTTCGTCAACGTCGTCACCGCGCCTTTTGCGGTGGTTGCCTCGAGGCGGTAGAAATAAATTCCACTCGGCACGCGGATGCCAGCCTGATCACGACCGTCCCAGCGTATGAGGTGTTGGCCGGCCGTTTTCAGGCCGGATTCAAGCAGCGCGACACGACGGCCATTCAGTTCAAAAACGGCAAGTGTAACATTGCCATTATTCGGCAGCTCATAGCGAATAGAGGTTTCCGGATTGAATGGATTCGGATAATTCTGCTCCAGCCGGAACGCAGCCGGCACCCCGGCAACATTGTCATCCACGCCCGTCGTGTTGCTGACGCGAATGCGGACGGGGATCGTGCGATTGCCGCCATTGCTGGCAATGTCGATCTGGCCTTGATAATTGCCCTCGGTGAGACCTTGCGCATTAAACGTGACGTTGATCGTTTGCGCGCCGCCCGGTGCAATCGTGCCGCTCGTGGGGTTCACAGCGAGGCGATTGGCGCCGCCGGGAATGATCGTCAAGAAGCGAACTGCTTGTCCGGTCGCGCCCATGTCGTCCGTCACCGTAAGCTGGACGAGATAATTTCCCGCTTGCGCATACGCGTGCGTGGCCACTTTTTGATTGCTCGTGGTGTTGTCGCCGAAATTCCACAAATATTCCGTGATTTGCCCATCAGGATCAAACGACTGCGAAGCGTCAAACGTAATCGGCTCATTGACCTTGGCTTGCGAGGCGGAAGCGATAGCCCGGGCTACCGGCGGTTGATTGCCGCCGCCCGTCTTGGTGCCGGCGGCGCGAATGAGAAAAGCGCCGTTCTCGAAACCCGGCACGGTGTTCAGATTCACAAATCCGTTTTTCGGCTGGCCGGAGTAAAAACTGTTGTCGCGCACTTGCCCCGAAGTGTCCACGCCGGCCGGATGACTGATCGCTCCGTCAGCGCCGATGACGAGGCGAAAACTTTCTCCGGCATTAAAACTCAATGGACTGGTGAGGTTCACCGCGTACCACTCGCCAATGGTTGAGAGCTTCATTTGTAACGTGCCTTCCACCAAAGCCTCTCCAGCCGCATTCAACACGCCGATATAAACCGGATTGGCAGAAGCGGATTGGGTGCGCATATAAAAGCGTATCTGCTCCAGCATAAAACCGGCGCCGGCAAGATTAAAGACGTTTGACCAGTAGAAACTGGCGCCGTTGTTGAAACCCAGAAAAAAGCTGGACGTACTGTCGCCGTCGTCGAGCACGAGCACGTCATTCCCAAGTGCGGCAGGCGCTGGCGATTTTGCCATTTGCATATTTGCCGCTTTCACCGCCTGCGGCTTGGCCTGCGCATGATTGCCTGGCAGCGGCGCCGTTTCATCGGCCGATTTGAAGCTGGACAATTCTGGAATGGCGTTGCCGCTCGACACCGAAACGAATTGCGATGAGGCGCCAATGTTGAAACTCAACGGCGCGGTGCCAATGTTCGAAATTTTGAACGGCGCGCTTCCGGTTTGCTCTGGTTTTGCAGAAATCGAAAGCTCCTGCACATCGACATTAAGAATTGCCGTCTCACCCCTTGTTGTCTTTAAAATTGTGCCTAACTCTCCAACCACCCAGCCAGTATTGGCATCGGTGAAATAGACCGATAACAAAAAACTTGTCGTTCCACTGGTTTGAGCAGACCAGGTGCTTCCGCCATTGGTCGTCTTTAAAATTGTGCCAAAACCTCCAACCGCCCAGCCGGTATTGACATCGGTGAAATAGACAGAATACAAATCTTCTATCGTTCTACTGGTTTGAGCAGACCAAGTGCTTCCGCCATTGGTCGTCTTTAAAATTGTGCCAAAATCTCCAACCGCCCAGCCGGTATTGGCATCGGTGAAATAGGCAGACAACAAAAAACTTGTCGTTCCACTGGTTTGAGCAGCCCAGGTGTTTCCGCCATTGGTCGTCTTCAAAATCGTGCCATCTCCTCCAACCGCCCAACCGGTATTGGCATCCGTGAAATAGAGAGATCGTAAAATATCTGTCGTTCCACTGGTTTGAGCAGACCAGGTGCTTCCACCATTGGTCGTCTTTAAAATTGTGCCAACCTCTCCAGCCGCCCAGCCGGTATTGGCATCCGTGAAATAGACAGAATACAAAACATTTGTCGTTCCACTGGTGTGAGCAGACCAGGTGC
>JBOHQZ010000034.1:0-17333 GCA_050732275.1 bacterium | reverse complement strand
AGCAAATTGAAAATGCGCAAGGTCACGGGACCGGATTCGGCGAGACTGTAGCGAATTTCCGTGGCCGACGCGGCTCGTATCGCGAACGGATTGGGCGCATTTTGCGCCAGCTCGAATTGCACGGGCGTATTGTCCGGCGAATCGACGCCGACTGATAATGAGTTGTAAGCGTTGCGGCTAGCCCGCGCATTGGCTTGCAAATCAGCCAGATTCGTGCCGCCCAAAATCGCGAAGGCGACAACCACGGTTCCGCCGCCGGCGAGATTATGCGGCCCGGAGCTTAGCAATTGCGACCAATCACTCGCCTCATTGCTGCTGACCACTTGAAAGCCTTCCGTCATGAATTGATACTTGCGGGTGTCGGTAAAGCCGGTCCAAACATAATCCGGATTTTTGACGGCGCGATAAGAAGCGGCTTGGGCCGGTGACACGGCGGTGATGCCGTAGTAGGCGCTGCCGTTCGTCCATTCATAACCAAGTTGATTGGCATTATCCCAATTGGCGAAATTCGCATTGGAATCGTCGCCGATGTCCCAATCCAAATAAACGCCGGCATAAACGTTGTTGACAGCCTGCGTGGTGGTGTTGCGTATGGTGTATTCGAGAATCACGAAATCATTCCACAGCGCGTTGGCCCAGGCATAAACTTTTTGATCGACGGTGAGGCCGAGCGGCGATTCCGCTGCGCTGTCGTTGAAACGCGAAGTCAGCTCCAAAGTGGCTTTGCTTCCGGGTTGGATATTCAAATCCCCGCCGGCGGCGGTGACGAAGTCGTAACGGTCGTGGCTGGAGCTGCCGTAGGAAACATCGCTGACGCGATTGGCCGCGGTCGCGATGAGAAAACCGCCGTGATAAAGCGCCGATTTCGCGCCGAGGGGAAACTCAAAGCCGCGGCCCAGTTGGGCGCCGCCGCAGCTTGCATAATCGGAAAAACCGATCGCGCCGAAGCTCGAAACCGTCGTGGCCACATTGCCGGCAGCAAGGTCGCCGGCGAATCGGCCAAGGGAAACTGCGAAGCCCTGCCAGTCGTCATAGCCGGTAACCGAAAAGTTGAAATACAAAACTGCAACTTCGCCGGTCGGGGCGTTGGCCGCGACCCGAATCCTAAAAGCGCCCGTCAAGGTCGCCCTGCCGCCGTTGCTGATGTTGACCAGCCGGGGGCCGCCGGACGAAACGCTGATATACGCGCTGTTTTCCGAGAGCGTGACGGCGAGATTATTCGCCGGCTGCAAAAAATTTTTCAAACGGACGGAAACTGCGATTTCTTCATTGATTTCAAAATAGCCGTCGTTGTCGCCCGCCACTTCTTGAAACCACAACGAATCGATACGCACCCCCGGCGTGTTCGAGGCGAGCACGGCGCGTTGCGCATTGACGCGGCCGTTGCCAATTTGGCGGTCTAAGCTGGGATTTTGACTGCTGATGTTGTCACACGCGAGCCGAACTTTTTCGGCAATTGCGCCCGGCGCCCAGCCTGGATTTTGTGATTTTACCAATGCCGCAACGCCGGCCACGATGGGCGAAGCGAACGATGTGCCCGAGCTGGAGGTATACGTGCTCGGTTGCCACGTGCCATAAATGCTGTTTCCCGGCGCGGCCAAATCCACCCAAAAGCCGTAATTAGAATAACTGGCGATTCTATCGCTAAGGTCGGTGGCCGCAACCGACAAAACCTGATGATAAGCAGCCGGATAAAAAAGGCAGTTACTCCCCTCGTTGCCGGCGGCGGCGACGACCAATGCTCCCAAATCTGTCGCGTAGTCGATCGCCTCTTGTTCGATTTGACTGTATCCGGCGCTTCCCCAACTGCAATTGATGATATCGGCGCCGTTTTCTGCAGCGTAGACAATACCTTTGAAGCCATAAGGAATCGAGTTCAGCAAGTCGCGATTCGTGGCTTTGACCGGCATGATTTTACATTTGAACCCCAGCCCGGAAACGCCGACGCCATTATCCGACGCGGCTGAAGCGATACCTGCTACGAGCGTGCCGTGAGTCGGCGCTTCTTCGCGAGGATCGTTGTCCTCCGTTCCGTTTGCTCCGCCGAAATCCCAGCCGCGAACATCATCTTTGTAACCGTTGCCATCATCATCGACGCCGTTGTTGGGTATCTCTTTGTAATTGCGCCAAATGTTGGCGGTCAAATCGGCATGCTGCCAGTCCACGCCGGTGTCGACGATGGCGATGACCACGCTGGTGTCGCCGCGTGTGACATCCCACGCTTCGCGCGCTTTGACGGTGTTGAGATATGACTGGTTGCTGCGCGCCGGGTCGTTCGGATCATAAGAAAACCGGCGCAGGTAAACCGGTTCGGCGTAAACGACGTCCGCTTGTTGACGCAGCAAGCTCAACATTTTTTTAATATCAACCGCTTGGGAAAAACGAATTTCATAAATCGAGCTTAAATCGACGCGGCTCCACCGCTTCTGCGCAAGTTGTGGGCGCGCCGGGAAAAGCTGCGCGGTTTCTGTTGCACCGAATCCGGCCAAGATTTCGGCAACCGGTGCCGGCATCGCTAAAGCCTGAATGGCTGCGCGTTGCGGTCCGCTAACCGTGCCAGTTGCAAATTTTATAATGATCCGGTCCGGCAAATATTGCGGAGATTGTGATTCGCCGGCAGCACGGCCGCCGGTTGCCAGAGTGGGATGAGGCGTAAGACCAATAGTGAACGCCAGAATCAATCTCCAAAGCACAGATCGACGTGCAACGAGAAAACGTTGCTCTCGCCAAGTCTTAATGATTTCAAAAATCGCCGAATCCAAAAATTGCGCCACGGTAACCTCCTGATAAGTTATCGCACGTGCGAAGCTCGAATGAATTGATTATGACGTAACGCAGACTGCCCCCGCGCAGCGGGGCAAACAAAATCACACTAGTCCTTTTCGAGTAGTGCAAAAATGTAATCTAAATATTAATACGTAAAAAAGCAAACAAATCCTATGCCATAGAAATTTCGCTTGCAATTTAATAAGGAAAAGGTTAAACTTTATTTACATGCCATTGATTGACTTACGCAGCGACACTGTTACGCGGCCAACTTCCAGCATGCGCCGTGCTATGGCAGAAGCGGAAGTGGGCGATGACATTTTTGGCGAAGATCCGACGGCCAATCGCCTGCAAGAACTGGTGGCTGAGCTGCTCGGCACGGATGATGCGCTGTTTGTGCCGAGCGGTACGATGGGCAACCAGATTTCCATTCATTGCCAAACGCAGCCGGGCGATGAGATTATTTGCGAGGCCGGGGCGCATTTTTTGCATTACGAAGCTGGAGCCATGGCGGTGTTGAGTGGCGTGCAAGCGCGCACACTCGCCGGCAATGGCGGTGTCATTACTGCCGGACAAATCGAGGCAGCCTTGCGCGGCGAGTCTTATTATTTTCCACGCAGCCGTTTGATCGCGCTCGAAAATACCCACAACCTGGCCGGCGGCACGATTTTTCCTCTCGCCGAAATTCAACGGATTCGCCGGCTTGCAAGCCAGCACGGTTTAGCGATGCATTTGGATGGGGCGCGATTATGGAACGCTTGTGTTGCCTCCGGCATCGCTCCAAAGGAATATGCTCGCTATTTTGATTCAGTATCAGTCAGTTTCTCGAAAGGGCTGGGCGCGCCAATCGGCTCAGCGGTGGCCGGCTCCAAAGAGTTTATTGTCAAAGCACGGCGGTTTCGCAAAATGCTCGGCGGCGGTATGCGACAGGTGGGTGTCATTGCTGCAGCCGCGATCTACGCGCTGGCACATCATCGCGAGCGGCTGGTGGAAGATCACGCCAACGCGCGGCGCCTGGCGGAGGCTTTGCACGGGCAGCACGGCCTCGCGATCGAGCTGGCCACGGTACAAACGAACATCGTCGTTATCGACCTTGCTCAGACCAAGCTCGGCGTTGCCGTCGCATGCGAGGCGCTGAAAAAAGAAGGCGTGCTCGTCGTGCCGTTCGGCGCCACGACTTTGCGCGCGGTCACTCACCTCGACGTTAGCACTGCCGGCATCGACCGCGCCATTGTGATCTTTCACAAAGTTTTCACTCCGTAAACTCAACCGCGTCCGAAGCGTGAAAAAATTGAGAAAATTTTTTCTGTTCTTTACCTTCGTGCTCGCCTTTTGGGCGGACGTAGCGCGAGACCAGCAGCTTTTGAATTTTCAGGGACGCGCCATGGCCGCCAAGGGCTTGGTGATCGGTTTGTTGAACGGCAAAACCGACTATCGCGACGTGACGATTACCTTGCGCGACGGCACGTTTCGGATTTACGGTCAGGGCAATTCCAAGCCCTTCGAGATGGTGGAAGGCGACCCCGAGCGTGTGGTCATCGCCTTCAAAAGCCATGCGCCGAATATTCCCCCTGCCGAAAGCATTGAGAACTTCAAGCCGCAGCGCATGATGTATCAATTTTATCGCACCGAGCGCAGCCTGATCTCCGCCATCATCCTCGACGAAGTGGATTATGCCATTCTTGAAAGCGAAGTCTCGGCTGAAGAAATTCAGAAAGCGACGCGCAAGTACCGCATCGTTCCCATTCGCGCCAATCCCAATACCGTCGAAATGATCTGCTACAATCTCGCGCACCCGATTTTGCGGGAGCGCGTGGTGCGTCAGGCGTTGTCTTATGCGATTCGCCGTGAAGAGATCAAGCGCCGTTTCTCCGCCACCCGCTCGGAGATCGCCAAAGGGCCGTTTCCCGACGAAAGCCAGTTTTTTCCGCCGAACATCAACGACTACGATTACAATCCCAAGAAAGCCATCGAGCTGCTCGGCAGCGCCGGCTGGCGCGATACCAATCACGATCAAATTCTCGACCGCAACGGCGAGCCGTTGCGGTTCCGTCTATTCTACGACCAGAGCACGCACGTGAAAGATCAGATCGTGCGCCAAATCAAAATCAATTGGAACGAAATCGGTATCGACGTTATTCCGATACCACTAAGCGCCAACGATATCAACGATCAGTTGCGCAGCGGCAACTACGACGCGGTGCTGGCCGGGCATATATTCGAAGAGGCGCTGGCGAGCCTGGAAGACTTTTTCAATCCGGGCTTTCTCCGCTACGACAGCCCGCGTTTGCAGCAGGCTTTCAGCAACGCCAAAAGATTCGAGGGCACGCCGACATTCCGGCCGTACTTGCAACGCCTGCAAATCATCATCAATGAAGACCAGCCGGTGAGTTTTCTTTATCATCCCTGGGTGACCTGGCACGTGATCAATAACGCCAAATTTGAAAATTTTTTCGACCGCAACGGCAGCTTGAAACCGCCGCAGGAATGGGAACTGCGGCTGCGCCCGTAGGGATAAGGCCGTAGTCGCACTGTCCGAAGTCCAAAGTCTGGTCGTCCGAAGCCTGGTGATCGGATCCCGAAATGCCTGATAAAAGACGAGCATGCCTAATCCAAGTAATGAGGGAGCATTGCGCGACTTTTCAAGATGCTGGAACAAAAATCTCCCGCCGAGTTTCGCCGAAAACACCGAGAGTCGCCGAGTTATATTTTAATCTTTTCGGCGTTTTTCGGTGATCTTCGACGGAAAAATATTTTTTAATTTTTTTTGCTCATATTAACCGTGCCTTGATTTATCGAATTTGAAATTACTGTCGTATGCCCGTTGAGCGTATACAATTTCGGCACCGCCTTTTTACCCGCCTGTTGATCTCGCACATTCTGCTCGTCTCCATCCCGCTGCTGATCACCGGCCAGGTTTTGACGCACACGGCGCAAACCGCCATCGAGCAAACCATTTTGGCGCGCAACCTGGAGTTTGCGCGGCGCTCGGCGGGCATGATTAGCAGCACGCTCGGCAAGGCGCGTGAGATTCTTCACTTCAGCGCCCAAATTCAAAGCCTCGCCAGCATGGAGCGCATGAGCCAGGATTTGATGATCAACAACATGGTCACGCAGTTTCCCATCTTCAAGCGCCTGTCGCTCATCGACCGGCAGGGCAGCTTGATTAGCTCCACAGCGTATGGCAATTGGGGGCTCAATGGCGCCGGCAACGGCGCTGCCAGTGACGGCTTGCTGCCGACAGTTTTGCAAAAACAGCCCTATATTTCCGACGTTTATCTCTCTCCGGAAAATCTGCCGACGATGGAAATCGCCGAACCGATCGTCGTCCACAACGAAGTGATCGGTGCGCTCTGGGGTGAAGTGGATTTGAAAGCGATTTGGGACGTGGTGGACAGCAACGCCATCGGCGAACAAGGCGAGGCGTTCATCTTTCACCCCGCGAAAAAGGGCCTGTTCATCGCGCATTCCAATCGGCGCATGGTGCTGGAACGGCTACGATTTGAAGAGACTGATATTATCGACAGCGTCGCCGCCGGCCGCAACAACCACAAAATTTACGTCAACCGCGACGGCGTGAAGATGATTGCAGCTTATGCGCCGATTCCGCAGGAGCAGTGGGGCACGGTCATTCAGCAGCCGACCAGCGAGGCGTTCGCGCCGGCGAGAAAAATGCAGTGGCAAATTTTTTTGTTGGTCATTGTCAGCGTCATCGTTGCCGCGCTGATTGCGGCGATCTACACGCGGCAAATCGTCCAGCCGGTCAACGCGCTGGTCTCGGGCATTGAGCTGATCGCCACCGGCAATTTGCGCTATCGCATTCGTCCCCTGGGCCACGACGAAATCAGCCGCCTGGCCAAGCACATCAACGCCATGGCCAGCCGCCTGCTCGAATTTCAGCGCCAGCTCAAGCGCGGCGAGCGTTTGGAGACGTTGAACAAGCTCGCCTCGGTACTCTCGCACGAAATTCGCAACCCGCTCAATTCGATGGTCATCAACATGCAGCTCATGCGACGCGAGTTTAACAAACCCAAAATCATCGCCGGCAAGCTCGAGCATTATCACCAAATTCTCACCGCGGAGATTGGCCGCGTCGAAGCGCTGGTCAGTAACTTTTTGTTGATTGCAAAGCCGCCGAAATTGGAAAAAACTCCCCAGCGCCTCAGCGTTTTGCTGGACGACCTCATCAAAGCCGAATTGCCGAATGCTTTGACCAAAGGGGTCCGAGTGGAAAGGAATTACCGGACGCCAGATCTCGTCACCGAAGTGGACCCGCAAAAGCTCTATCAGGTTTTTCTGAATATCTTTTTGAATGCGCTGCAGGCCATGCCGGGCGGCGGGCGGATAACCATTGGCTTGGACAGGTTCGCGCCGGAAACGAGTGAAGAGAGCACTAAATCAAATGATGAGCCGGACGACTTGTCCAACGTGGTCATCTCTTTTCAGGATACGGGCAAGGGTATCGCCGAGAGCGAGTTGAGCAAAATTTTTGATTTTTATTATACGACCAAAGAGCAAGGCACCGGCATCGGCTTGTCCTTCGTGCAACAAATCGTCGAAGAACATGGGGGCCGCATTCAAGTCAAAAGCGAAATCGGCAAAGGGAGCGAATTCAGCATTTATTTGCCGTATTCAAAGCCTAAAAATAAAAGATAAAATTTTGTCAAAACACTTGACAAATCTATTCAGAAGCATTATATTTCAGCTTGTCCAGAAATTGCCCTTCAATATATTTTGTATAAGGGTGTTTTTTGTTCACTTAATTTACAAAGTTGCTGCGGTTTCGGCAACGGGAATCACCGTAAAATTTTTTCTGCCTTTCTCCAACCTGTCGTTTGTTGATTTTTATGTATTTAAGTCATCAGCGACGCTGGAACTTTCTACCTAAAAAACAGTATCTATATTACTGAGATGCTGTACGGGAGTTATTCTGTCTCTGCCAAGTGGTAGAAACAAAAGATGTTCCTGAAATAATTGAAAGGCAAAGGAGCGGAATGACGACAACAACCCAAAGAAAGGGGTAACGGATGGTTAGAGTTACCGTTGGAGAACATGAATCGTTGGACCGCGCAATAATGCGCTTTAAAAGGAAATGCGACCGGGCACGAGTTTTGCGAGATTTCAAGAAGTCGACGTATTACATCAAACCCAGTCAGCGACGCCGCATCAGAAGAGAAAAAGCCATACGGCGCGCAAATCGAATGCTAATGCAACAGGTTGAGTAAGTAAGATGGATAAAACTGAGTTAGGGCTTGGTGTGGAAAAGCAAATGGCCAAAAAACGCAAAACCACGGAGAATCGGACAAAGCAATCCATCGAGAAGTATTTGGAAGAGATTGGCGGTTATTCTCCCCTGGCACCGGAAGAGGAAATCGAGCTGGCACGCCAGATTCGCAAAGGCAACTCCAGAGCTCTGGACAAACTCGTAAAGGCCAATCTCCGTTTCGTCATCAGTGTGGCGAAGGAATATCAAGGTCAGGGCTTGCCGTTGCAGGATTTGATTAGTGAAGGCAACCTGGGTTTGATCAAAGCCGCGCAGCGTTTCGACGAGACGCGCGGCTTCAAATTCATTTCCTACGCCGTGTGGTGGATTCGCCAGTCGATTCTGCAGGCTTTGGCCGAACAGAGCCGGGTGGTGCGTCTGCCTTTGAATCGCGTCGGCGCCATCAACAAAGTCGGCCGCGCTCTCGAAGAGCTTGAGAAAAAGTTCGGCCGCGAGCCGAGCATGGAAGAAATCGCCGACAAGATGGAAATGACCGCCTACGAGGTCGCCGACGTTTTGAAGACCTCGGCGCGGCACCTTTCGCTCGACGAGCCGTTCAAGGAAGACGAGGGCAACAGCTTGCTCGACATTTTGGAGAGCGACCGCTACGCCCCCCCGGATGACACGTTGATGCAGGAGTCGTTGCAGGTTGAAATCGACAAAGTGTTGTCCACCCTGAAGCCTCGCGAAGCGGAAATCATCCGGCTGTATTTCGGCCTGGATGGCGACCGCCCCTTGACGCTCGAAGAAATTGGCGAGCACTTTAAGCTGACGCGTGAGCGCGTGCGCCAGATCAAAGAGAAAGCGTTGCGGCGTTTGCGGCACCGTTCGAGACTGGAGCCGCTGCGCAAGTATCTTGGCTGAGCCTGCGGCACGCGCGTGTATCATAAAAACTAAGCCCTCATGCGATTGAGTTCGGATGAGGGCTTTTTGTTTGTATCGCAGAAAATTGAAATCAGAAATTTTTTACTTGCTTGAGCAAAACAGTCTGCAAATCCGGGTAGTTCCTATTTGGCGAAGAGGTTGGTTCCGAGCGTGACTTCAAAAAAAGGCCGCTCCAGTTTGTCATCATACCCGGCACGGGGGCTGATTTGCAAAGTACCGTCCCAGATATCGAGAATAAGGCCGCCGGCAATGCGGCGAAGCTTGCCGTTTTCCAGCAAGACAGCCCCGACGAAATGCAGCGTTCCGTAATCAATGCTCGGGCCGGCGCCAATCGGTTTTTTGCTGAGCTTGGCCAGATGAAAAGCGAGCCGGCCGCCCCACATAAACGCCCAATCCGGATTGGTGTAAACTCCGGCCATGCTCCCGCCAAGCATGAATTTGCCGCCAAAGCCGAGGCTCGGATGCAGTTGCGCCGAAAATGTGTATGGATCCACGCCTGGTTTGAAGATGATTCCCTGCCCAAATTCGAGGGGAAGAGAAAACCCATTTTGCGCGTGGCTGCGTGTTGCGCTGAATAGAAAGAGTGTAACGCCGAATGCGCAGAAAAGAGTTCGTTTCATATTTAATTTATCTCATCCTTGATGCCTGTCAAAGCCGGTATGCCCGATTCATGCGGAACGGTGACGAACCACGCTCCCAGCCCGAGAACCGCTACAATTGCAGCCAGCACATAGAACATCACAGAGTAAGAGCCGGTTCGCGCCACGCATTCCGCCAATAGCAGCGGACCGACTGCTGAAGCGAGTACGGTAAGTGCTTGTGCCGCGCCTTGAATTTTGCCGAGATGCGCGCGACCGAAAGCACGGCTCCAGAAGCTGAAGAAAATAACGATGACGAAACCGCCCGCCAGTCCCATGACAAGAGCGTAGGCTGCAACATGCGTCTGAGTTTTGACGTGAGGCAATGCGAAAAGCGAACCAGCGAGAAGGGCCATCGCTAACGCCATGAGCCGGTTCATCGACCACTTGGACGCCAGCCAGCCGCCGAGGAAGTTTCCGGCCAGGGCAGTCAGCGCGCTGATCACCAGCGTGCGGTGATAGGTGGAAGCGTCGAAGCCCCTTTCAGCCAAAATGGATTCATTGAACAAACCGATGCCGGAAGCGGTGAGGCCATAAACCGAGCTGGCCAAACCGAAGACCCAAAAAGCTGGTGTTGATAGAGCTTGCAGAAGCGTGTGGCCAGTCGTGTCGTTCGCGGCACTGTTCTCAATCGCACGCTCGCCGTCGAGTGAGAGACCGCATGCTTCGGGCGTTCGTCGTACGAAAATCCAAGCGAGCGGCGCAAGCCCCAACAACAGCGCGAGGCCGATGCCCGTCCATGCCGTGCGCCAGCCATAGTTGATGACCGTCGCGCCCACAAGCGGAAACGCCAACATGAATCCGATGCTCAAGACGATCGTATAAACGCTCATCGCTGAGCCGAGCCGGCGCACGAACCACTGGCCGACCATCGTGATGCTGATCACCGAAAGCGCGCTCTGTCCCAGCCCGCGCGTGAGTGTGATGAGCATAGCGAGCATGACCACTGTCTTCGCGCCGCTCATTAATAACACAACTCCGGCAAGCGCCGTGACCACAATAGTAAGTACGACGCGACTGCCGAAGCGGTCGATCATCCGCCCGATGCCGAAGCAGAAGAGCGAGCCAATCAACGTCGCCCAAAGATTGATGCGCGCGAAGAGAATGCGGTCGATTTGAAGATCAATCAGCAGCGGCTCGGTGATCAAGCCGAGTCCTTGCGTTCGCCCCGGCAGCGTGCCGACCATTGCGAGCGCCGCGACGGCGAGATTTACCCAGCCGTAATAAAACGGAAAAGCAATCGGGCCGATGGTCAGGCGGCGCAACTCGAGGCGCAATGAATCCATTACGGGATTAGCTCCTAAAACGTAAAACTCTGAAAGATTTTCTCGGCGAAGCTCGGTGATTTCGGTGAATTTCGGCGAAAATTTTTTTCACCAATTAACACCGAAAGCACCGAGTTTCGCCGAATGTTTTCGCCG
The DNA here is from genome assembly GCA_050732275.1 of bacterium. Lineage (GTDB taxonomy): Bacteria > Zhuqueibacterota > Zhuqueibacteria > Zhuqueibacterales > Zhuqueibacteraceae > Zhuqueibacter. The sequence goes on along the minus strand of JBOHQZ010000034.1, from coordinate 6,360 downwards.
CATTGCAGAAATTTTGATTTACAACTTTGCCGCATTGCTTTAATTCTCCACAAGCGAGAGACCTTGATCATCTGATTTGCGCGGCGAATTGTTTTTCGCAGCATACCACCATACAGCGCACAATCCCAAACATAGACACAGCCCGAGCCAGCGCATGGGGCCGGCCGCAAAAACGACAGTGCCGTTAAAGAAAATGAATAACAAGAACGCATGCCACGCTGCAACCAATGGCCACGGCCGGCGACGATAAGCCTCGAGTCCGCGCCACCACCAGAGGGTGTCGATGACCCAGCCAATGAGAAATACGTAGTTGATGTAAAGCCCGCCGCCCCAGTTGAGGCCGAACACCTCGGCGGTCTGACGGGCCGTGTCGCGGTAAGCGGAAGTGTGGCTCCACCCGTGATAAAAATGAAAGGCACAAATGACGTGAGCGAACAGGCCGATGCAGGCAGCCGTCCAAGCCAACCTTGCTGCTGCATTCCATTTAGCTCTTTGGCGGGATAATGCGAAGATCGAAGCGCCGGCGGCGTATCCGGCGATGGCGATCCAGATTGTGACTCTCGTTAAAATCTCACCTGTGCTCATCAACAATTCGACTGCTTGTATGAATTTGATCAAGTGAGCTCGGAGTGCAAAACTTCAGTTTTGCAATGCTGAAGCATTGCACTCCGACTCAGATCGCTAAATTCGTGCGACTATTTCTGTTTTGTGGTTGACTCCTCCGCGCGCCGGTTTTGGGCAATGTGCAAAACTGCGCCAAGTCCGGCGCCCAAGCCAAGGCCGTAAACGCCGCCCCACAGCAACATTCCCGTGCTCCCTTTGAGCGCATTATTGAGCGCCGAGCCGAGAAAGTATCCGACGGAGTTTGCCACGAACAGCACGGCAGACAAGTTCAACGTGGTGCGAATCACGCCGAAACCGGCGGCGAAAACCAAGCCCATCAGAATTGACCCGGCGAGCGAACCAAGCCATTCGCCCAAGCCATCGCGCCAAATAAAATATGCCGTGACCCAACCAACGGCATAAGCGAAGAAGGCCGCACCAAAGAGCAGATAGAATTTTGGCAGTCGCCACTTGCCGGCGACCAGCGCACCCAAAACTCCGCCGCCCAACAAGATAAAAAGTGCGGTCCAAGCCAGATAAGCGCCGAGCAAACCGAGCTGCGCGTACATCCACCTTTCGGCAAACGCGACCGTGGCGAACACGCACAAGCTGACGAGACAAAATCCGAGTCCGCCTATTAAAAGAGAGCGTCCGGGAGATGGGAAATTCATTTCGTCTAAAAAATCTGTTGGTACATTTTTTAGAGGCATTTGTTTTGTTGCCTTCGAAACAATCTATTCCTATTGAAATGCCTTGAAAAACGACGAATCGAATGAACGCACCCATAAGACCACAACGCAAACAAGCCGCAACCTTACAGGCGTAGCCAAACGGGTTTTATCAGCTCAATCTGCTTAATCCGCATACAAAAATTAAGGCGACCCGGAAATTCTTACGCCGGTCCGCCTCTGTAAAAACATGACGATCTGACAATGCAGAACGTTTCATCGTTAGACAACCTTTCATTGCTGATATGGTCGAGAGTGCGATCCGCTGCAAGTCGTGATCGAGATTTGTGGCAAATTTGCTTTACTCGAATGTTTGGCCATTTGGCTCATTTATTATTGCGAGAGGTCATAATTCGGGAACAACGAAAACTTTCTGCGATATGCCCCGGGGGAAAGCCCGGTGCTCGTTTTGAATAATCTTTGGAACGAGCTGGCGTCTCTATAGCCTACATTCCAGGTGATTTCTGCGACGGTTTCTTTTGTGGATTCCAGCTTCCGTTTGGCTGAATCAATGCGCATCCGTTGCAGGTACACGCGCGGAGAATCTCCCGTGGCATTTTTGAAACGCCGCATGAATGTACGTCTCTCCAGACCGGCAATGTTCGCCATGGCAAGAACGGAAACCGGCTCGTTGAAGCGCGATTCCAGCCATTTTTGTACTTTCAGAATCTCCCGATCGCCGTGGGCTTGAGGGCAGTTGAACATTTCATATGGCGTTTGATTGTGCCGGCCGGAATCAACCAAAAAAACTTTCGAGCAGCGTGATGCAAGATCCGAATTACTGAATTTGCCGACAAGATAGACACAAAGATTCAAATAGGCCGTCACACCCGCGGCACTGATAATGTCGCCGCCGTCGATCAGTATTTTTTCCGGTTTCAGCTCAACCTTGGGATAACGTTCTCGGAACAGAGCAGCGCAACTCCAATGAGTGGTCGCCTCTCGACCGTCCAATAAGCCGGTTTCGGCAAGCAAAAAATTTCCGTTGCAAACGGCATTGATACAGGTTCCCCTGGAATGCCGCTCTCGCAGCCACGCTATGGTATCTCGTTGCGCCTGAATAATCGCCTCCAAATCGCCTAAGCACCCTGGAATGATGATAGTATCGAAATCGCTTTTGTCGTCCATCGCCCCATGAGGAAAAATCGGATGCTGATTGAAACTTGCTACCGGCTTGCCGGTCAAAGTAAGAATTTCAACGTGAAATAACGGCTGTCCGTTTGAGGGGGGCGACGGATTGAAATTGCGCCACTGCGCATTGGCAAACGAAAGGATATCCAGCGTACCGAGCACAATGGACGACGTGCAGTTTTCGTACGCAATGATCCCGATATGGGTGGTTGAATTGGTTTTCATGGAATTAAAATACAAAAAAGTACCTTATATTGCAACAAGGTACTTTTAGTTTGCAGAAACATCTTGTGGTTGATTCTTACTCTTTCAATTCCCCCTCGATAGTGGCAGCGCGGAATTGCTTTTCAAGAATTTCAATGAATTCTTTCTTTGCAGCTTCCGGGAATTTCCTTTCGTCCATGGCAGTTGTGAGAATTTTCATAAATGTATTCCAGTTGGCTTCGGTTATTCCAAGGCCCCGGTGTACTGACTCCAACGGCCGCCCGATATAAATGACGGGGCCTCCGGCCGCGGCGCACAGACGGTCGACAATCAGTTGGCGTTGGCGATATTGGCTTTCCGTGGCATGCCCCCGGAAAAAGTGAGAAAGCTCCGGATGGACAGCCACCCTTGGGAAAGCCAAATCCACAAAGCCTGCAATGGCGTCATATCCACCCAGGCGCCGATAGAGTGACAACGAAAACACTCCGTTGCTATGCGGCATTTGGGCCGGCACCTCCTGCAGCACGTCCCAATGTTCGGCAATTTTTCCGTTCTCAACCCGAAAGAGATCGAAAAAGGCCGTGGGCTTGCCGTCGAATTTGCCTTCCGAGAGCGTGAGAACTAAATTGCCTTCGCCGATGATTTGGTGTATTTTGTGAAATTCGATTTTTATGCCCTTTTTTTGCATCTCTTCCAAGCCTCGCTCCAAGCCGGATACGCCGTCCGCTATCATCGGGTTATGTTGGATGTATTTGTCCCCGTCGAGGAAATCGCGCAGCTTGTTAAACTGACCGGCGATGAAAACCTTTTCCAAGAAATCTTTGATCACAGCCTTGTTCAACTCAGTCTTATCCCTGTCCTTTATCGTGGTTTCCCCATCTACCATGCTGTGCCCGTTGGCTGTTTGCTCGGGGTGATTCTGGATTCCGCTCCAGTGCTCGGCGGCCAATCCATCTTCGAAACGAAAAATCTCGAACACCGCTTTCCTGCCGCCCCAATCGAAGTCGCTATGCAGCACGACATACTCGCCCTCCGCCAGTACACGCTTGACGTTTATCACCGGCGTTGGAAGCTGGCCGTTAATGATTCTGTCAATCAGGGCCAGCAAACCTTTTCGGCCATCCGGAACGGTTGGGTTGTGTTGAATGTAGTCATCTTTCACGAGATCATGCACAACGCTTTTGTCTTTTTGTGCAACCCCTTGCTTGATGATTTTTATTGCCATTTCGGCATTGGATGGTTTTTGCATCGCTGTGCTCCTTTCATTTTTTGGGTTCATGCCATGGGCGGCGCTTGAACAGTAAACCAGGAGTAAAACGCCCAGAGAAACTAAACATCTCATCTTGGGTCTCCTCATCAAGAGATTTGTGAGCAGCCTGTACGGCCAGCAAGCCTGCAAATCATGATACAGAAAATAAGAACATCATAGCCTTTGCAGGCGAGGGCCGTCCGTTTTTTTCTTTGAATAATTTAATAAACTGGGTGGGAAAACACAATTGTCACAACGGACAAAAGATGTGCGGAAAGTGCCACTTGGAATAGTCCGCTTGGCAGGGAGGTAATCGGAATAAAAACCAGAAGTAACCGATCAGCACTTCACTTCTGTCGTAGATGTTTCTATAAGCAACAAATATTGACCGGTCGCTTAGATCATTTGTTCACCACAAATCGGTGGAATTATGGCGACCGGTCAATGAGTTGCTTAGAAATTATGAGGCGTGATGTTTTGTCATGGCTGCGCCTTCGCATTTGTTATTATGTTATGATCAACCAAAACCATTGCAAACCGCGGCTGCGCCTTGCACTTCAATTTCAGCCGGCCAATTTTCCTGTCAGCGCGCTGTTCCACAATGCTGCGGCCCGCTGCGACGATGCGCTCAACCCGCGCTCTCATAAGCTTGTTTAATCCAGTCAATAAGCTCTTTGTCGACTTCCTTGGCGTCGGTGAGGTTGACTTTGTACTGGCACATGCCGCCGGGCGGCATGGCATTCAAGCGCGCCGTGGCCTTGACGCCTTTCATGTTCAGCCCGACTTCAAAACGGGTCTGAGTGGCCGGGCCGATCATGACAAACTGCTTCTTGCGCCGCAAACTGACGTAGCCTTTCTTAGGCGCAATCTCAAACTCGCCAAACTTGTTGATGGCCTCCATCAGCTTGTCGTGAATGGGCCGAAAATGCGCTTTGGGGCCGGAATAGATTTCGTCAATGGCGGCGTCCGGGGAAGCCGACTTGGCTTGCGCAGTAGGTGTCTCGGTGGATTTCATATAGAAATGCACGACAGTGTTGGCATCGCCGTGGCCCAAGCCGAGGTCTTTCTTGAGCATGTCACGAATCTCGCTGTGTTTGGCCAAGCCGCTCTTTTTGATGAGAGTGTAGAGCTGGTCCAGTGTTTTTCCAGTTTTCGTCTGAATGTTTTTGAGTTGCGTTTCCACTGCCTTGTCGAGGCTGCTCATGGGATAGTTTCTCCTTTAATTGTTCAGGTGAAGAAATCAGGCTCATGGAAATAGAACTCTCGCGGAAATGAGTTCATGAAAATCTCTTCCGTGAGAGTTCCATTCCGTGAGCGATCTTTTTGGTTGCGGCTCGTCCGGGTTGGGTTATAAAAGTTTAAACGCCCGTCTCAATTCTATTAAACGTTTCAGTCGAATTCTTTAGATGAAACAAAAGCCATCGCTGCTTTGAAAAGCTTTAGATTCTTTTTATACTCTTTTGGTTCTTTATGCTCGATGACCGCCCATTCTTTCATTTCCCTTTTGCCCATCACCAGAAAAAAGGCCTTCTTTTTATCCACCAACGCTTTTATCTTTTCTTGCGGCAGTTTTAGAACCACGCCATCCTTTTGGGTGAAAGCAAAAACTTTTTCTCCAATCTGAAAAGAGAGCCGGTTCGCACTTTTTTTTACATTGACACCAGGCCAGCCTTCTAACATTGATGAGAGAATGGTTGCCAGATCATTTTTTGCATGAGCCGTTTTTGCAGTTTTGCCTAGCTCTGTCTCAAGCGCAGCGTGCAATTTTGTGGGCGCTATCTGCCGCCAGGCTTGGCGCACGAGGAAATCCAGCTCTTCCGCGTTGACGCGAGCCAGCTCGACGCCGACCCACCCGCGCACGCCGACATACGGCGGCTTGAAAAATTTCTCCGGCGAGGAGGCAATCAACATTTCCTGAATGCCAAACGGCGCCGGCAGCCACACCGCAATATGCCCGTCGTTATGATGATTGTTGGCAAACATGCAAAAGACTTTCTTGGCTACGAAGAAAGTCGGCTCGCCGTGCGAGAGTTTTTCAGTTGACTCTGGCAGCACGGCGCAAATGCGGCGGACTCGTTGTAGATGTTTCTTGCTCATTTTAGAAAAAGACTCCACGACTTATGACTGTTTCTTTTCAGCTTTGGGGCTTGGCACCGATTGAATCAGCCGCAACAGTATTTCAGCATTGGCTACATCAGTGAGTCGCATCTTTCCATCTTCAGCAACCATTTTCAATTGGTGACAATTTGTCACCGACTCACTGCCTTCCTTGCTCAAGCGTTCTTTCAGCTTGTTCCAATATTTTCTGGCAGTCTGATAATCAGGCTGCTGTATCAAAACCTGAATAATATCCACCACCGAAAAAAACCAGGTTCCATTCTTTTCATCATACACGCGGCGGATTTGGTACCCTTCAAAAACAGCCAAGTTGGTATTCATAAAAGC
>JBOHQZ010000033.1:0-17463 GCA_050732275.1 bacterium | reverse complement strand
ATAAAAGTCTTTTTTATTATTTTTGGATGTAATGGTCAATATAGCAACTCCTTATTGGGAAGTCAAGCAGAATAACGGCGACGGAACACAAACGGCGTGTCTGTCAAAACAACTCACGTTCTATAAGCCCGTGAGAAAGATTGCATTCATGGTTTTGATTTTGTATATTATTGTTACAAGAATAGTAACTGTAAGCCTTGATCCTTTCATTTAGGGAGATCAATTATGCCGGCCACAAAAGAAAAAATTCAGCCGCGTACCCAAGGGCAGCGCCTTAACCGCTCCACTACACGAGCGAATGGTAAGAATTTGAGCGATGCACAACTTGTCACGCTCCTCGACGCTTACCAAACCATGGGCAAAATGTTAGAGACACTTATCGGGCGTGAGCGCCTTTACCGTCCTCAGTTTCGCAAGGGATTAGAGAGTGCACTTCGGGATGTGGCCACGGGTCGCACTCAGGAGGTAAAGTCTTTTGAAGATTTTGCCAGTTAAACGAGATCTGGAAAAGACTAATACTTTTTCCAAAGATGTCAAAAAGTTGCCACAAAACATCGTTGAGGCCGGTTGGAAGATTTCTCAAATTCTGCAAAGTAATATTTTTGCGCCGCAATTGGATATCAGGAAGCTTGAAGGGTATAATGATATTTGGCGCGTTGTGGTAAAGAAGGATTATCGACGCGTTTATTCATTTGATGAAGCCAATATCTACTTATTACGTTTTGCCCACCGTAAGGATATTTACCGTTTAAACATTGCTTGGGACTGATGGCCGAGTCCGTATTTGATTTTTATTGATTGCCCTTATAAACACAAGGAATCGCAATGCAAAATGTTCGCGCCGGCGTTGCCGGAGCCGGGCGCCTCGGCCAGTTGCACGCGCGCCTCTACCGCGAAGTTGAAGGCGCTGAGTTGACCGGCGTTTATGACATCGACGCTGCACGGGCGCAAACTTTAGCCAACGAGCTTGGTGTTCGCCGGTTTGATTCTTTTGCAGAGCTGCTGGCTTCCACTGAAGCCGTCAGTATCGTCGTGCCCACGGTCTTTCATTTTGAATTGGGCAAAGCGGCGCTGGCGGCGGATAAACACGTCTTCATCGAAAAGCCCATCACCACCACGGTAGATGAAGCGAGCCAACTCATGGCGTTGGCGACTTTGCAAAAGCGCGTCCTGCAAGTCGGCCACATCGAACGCTTCAACGCGGCGCTGCGCGCTCTGGAAAATTTTCCGTTGGCGCCGCGCTTCATCGAATCGCACCGCCTCGCCTCGTTCGACCCGCGCGGCACCGATGTCGCCGTCGTGCTCGATCTGATGATCCACGACATTGACATTATTTTAACGCTCGTCAAAAGCCCGCTCGCACGCCTCGATGCCAGCGGCGTTGCCGTCGTCTCTGAAGAGCCGGACATTGCCAACGCGCGCTTGCAATTTGCCAACGGCTGCGTGGCCAACGTCACCGCCAGCCGCATCTCGCAAAAAAAAATGCGCAAAATGCGCATCTTCCAGCGCGACGCGTATATTTCCATTGACTTCCTGCAAGGCCTCACCGAAGTGTTCCGTCTCGTTTCTGCCGAAGAAGCCATGAACACCGGCGGTTTTCCGGTCGTCTTGGGAAAATTGGATCAAGGCGCGCGCCAGCGGCACATCATTTACGATAAGCGGCAAGCGCCCGAAGGTAATGCGCTCAAAATGGAGCTGGCAAGTTTCATTCACGCCATCCGTACCGGCGCGCCGCCGCCGGTCACCGGCGAAGACGGCCGCCGCGCGCTCGAGGTCGCGACAACGATTACAGAGGCGATTAAGAAAGCCGATAACATTGTAACGTGAGAATATCTGTTTCTGACGTAGAAAAATTTTGCGGAAACCATCATCTATTAAGGAGTAAAAGCTGTAAATGATCAAGCTCAATATTCGCAACATCGCCATTATTGCCCACGTCGATCACGGCAAAACCACTCTTGTTGACGGCCTGCTCAAACAGAGCGGCACGTTTCGCGAAAATCAAGCCACCGGCGAGCGCATGATGGATAGCATGGATTTGGAGCGCGAGCGCGGTATCACCATCATGGCCAAGAACACGGCGATCTGGTACAAGGGCGTCAAAATCAACATCGTCGACACACCCGGCCACGCCGATTTCGGCGGCGAGGTCGAGCGGGCGATCAGCATGGTGGACGGCGCGCTGCTGCTCGTCGACGCCAGCGAAGGCCCGCTGCCGCAAACGCGCTTTGTGTTGAAAAAAGCGCTGGCGGTGCATTTGCCGATTATTTTAGTGATCAATAAAATCGACCGCAGCGATGCGCGCATTCAGGAAGTCATCAACGAAGTTTATGATTTATTCATCGATCTCGACGCCAACGAGCACCAGATCGAGTTTCCCATCATTTATACTAACGCCAAAACCGGTGTGGCGCATCGCCAATTGGATGATGGCTCGCAAAATCTCGTGCCATTGTTTGAAACCATTTTGCAAACCATCCCCGGTCCGCACGTTGATGACGAAGCCGTGCCGCAATTTCTCGTGACGAATTTGGATTACGATGATTACGTCGGCCAGCTTGCGATCGGGCGACTGAAGCACGGCAAAAAATTAGAGATGGGAAAAACGTATGCTTTGTGTGCGGATGCCGGAAAGATCAGCCAGGTCAAATTTTCGGCACTTTATAGCTTTAAAGGCTTGCAACGGATTCAAGTCGACGTCGTGGAGTCTGGCGATATCATCGTCGTTGCCGGCATCGAGGGCGTCCGCATTGGCGACACGATTTCCGATGCCGAAAATCCGAAACCGCTGCCGCGCATCCACGTGGACGAGCCGACGGTCGCGATGTTTTTTTCAGTCAATAACAGCCCATTTTCGGGACGAGAGGGAAAGTATCTCACCTCGCGCCATCTGCGCGAGCGCTTGGAGAAAGAAATTCTGCACAACGTGGCGCTGCGGGTCAAGCCGCTGGAGCGCGCCGATAGCTTTGAAGTCTGCGGCCGCGGTGAATTGCAGCTCGCGATTCTGATCGAAACGATGCGCCGTGAGGGTTACGAGTTCATGGTGTCCAAGCCGCGCGTCATCACCCGTGAAGAGAACGGCAAATTGCTCGAGCCGATGGAGCACGTTTTCCTCGATGTGCCGGAAGAGTTCATCGGCATCGTCAACGAAAAACTCGGCTCGCGCAAAGGCCGCATGACGAATTTGGTGAATCACGGCACCGGCCGCGTGAATTTGGAGTTTCGCATTCCCGCGCGCGGGCTGATCGGCTATCGCAACGAGTTTCTCACCGACACCAAGGGCACTGGCGTAATGAACACGCTTTTCGATGGCTATGCGCCGTGGCACGGTGCAATTCCGCAGCGCCTTAGCGGTGCGTTAGTCGCGGATCGGGCCGGTCGCGTGACCCCGTATGCGAGCTACGGCATGGAAGAGCGCGGCGAGCTATTTGTCGAAACCGGCACAGAAGTTTACGGCGGCATGATCGTTGGCGACCGCAATCGCGGCGGCGATCTCGACGTGAACATCACCAAAGAGAAAAAGCTCACAAATATGCGCAGCTCGACTTCCGACGCGACTATTGTTCTGCGCCCCCCAAAAATTTTAAGCTTGGATCAAGCCATCGAGTTCATCGCCGAAGATGAGTTGGTTGAGGTCACTCCGAAAAGCATCCGCTTGCGCAAGATGGAATTGGATGCGGATAAACGGGCGTCGATGCGGAAGAAGCTGGAGGGGGCGAGAGATGATGAATGAATTTGACACAGCGGCGTTCCAATACTATTGCTTCGTCAGCTCTTCAACCCGTTTTTTTGCGAAGGGATTAGTCGGCTCCAGTGATAAAGCCTTTTTATAATTTTCCATCGCCAAAGCCTTCTCTCCCTTCGCCAAATAAATTTCTCCCAAAAAGAAATGCGCCAGGACTGATTGGGGATTAACCTGCGCGTTCAGCTTGAGAATGGCGATGGCTTCGTCATTTTTCCCGGCTGCCTGAAGCTGTTGCGACAACCGATTGAGCGTCCCGTCACGAAAATCATAAGCAAAACCGCCGTAATGTTTCTCGCGCAGCTCATGATATTTTTTAATCGCCTCTTCGATGCTTTGCGCCGACGCGATCTCGAATAAAGCCTCGTCGAGCGCGCGCGGGGGGCGATTCTCGCCGTGATGGCACGTGGTGCAGTTGACTTGAAGAGTGTTGGCGGATTTTTTTTCGATTTTCACCAGATGCTCGTTATTGATGGCCTGCACCATGCGCAGCATGACGCGCGCGGTTTGCTTGGTTGTTTTCGTATCCGAAACGAAATCGAACGTCGTCAAGGGTTTGCCCTCCTCACCGATATGGCAGTGCTGGCAACGAACCCCCAGCGCGCTCGTAAAGCCTTTCATCATATCCAGCAGCCCGCCCTTGCTGATGTCCTTCGGCAAAACTTGCAGGTTGGTGAATTTGTCCGGTATTTGGCCGAACACTGATGGCGCGCTGAGCAGCAAACCGGTGAGGATGATCATCAGGCTCCGGCTTGCGATAAGAGCATTGAGTTGTCTTTTCATGCCTCTCCTTATTTAGATTTTTAGCCTCGCTAAAATCGCGCCTCGCTGTAATGGGAAAAATTGCGGCGACAATGGTTTCATGAAGCCACGGCATTTTACAGCATTTCGGGATGAGGCGCAGATACGGAGTCATTCCACCAGGATCATTTTTTGGCTTTGGCTGAAGCTTCCGGCTTGCAAGCGACAAATATAAATTCCTGAAGACGCGCGCCTCTCGTGTTGATCCGTACCATCCCAAACCACGCTATGAAGACCCGCAGTCTGCAGTTGATCGGCCAGCGTTTTGACCGGCCTTCCCAGAATATCGTAAATCTGCAAAATCACTCTCGTGGGCGACGGAAGCCGAAAGCTGATCGTTGTCGACGGATTGAAAGGATTGGGATGATTTTGCAACAGCCTGAATTGCTCCGGCAGATTTTTGTCCGGCTGCTCGACCCGGGTGATTTTTCCGCCCTCGGTGATGGTGAGGAATTGATCAACCGCGATTCCAACAAAGGTATCGCGATTTCTCGAAGGCCACACAATGATGAGAGAATCGATTCGCGTTGCCTCACCCAAACCAAACGCTGCGGGAAAACCGTTTTGGCTGTTGTAACCCGATTGCGCCGCCACTTCACGCCTCTGCCAGATTGCTGTGCCATTGAAGTTGGCTTTGACGCCGATTTTTGCGCCAATGGCGCTGCGGTTCGAGTTCACCCCTACACAAAGAATGTTGACCCAATGGTTGCTATTGCCGTTGTTGGCATAAAGAAAATTGTTTTGATTTTCACGATTGGCTGCGAACGCATCCAGATCGCCATCGCGATCATAGTCGCACAACGTGACACCAAACGTGTTGCCTCCGTCATTGACGATGCTGCCAGTCGTCATCTTGGTGAAAACATAATCCGGCGGACCGCTGTTGAGATAAAGCGAGTTGTTTTGCCCGTCATCGCCCACAAACAAGTCGAGATCGCCGTCATTATCAATGTCGCCCCAGACGCTCCCCACCGAATTGCCTCCGTCATTAACGATGACACCGGCCGTGATCTTGGTGAAAGTATAATTCGGCGGCCCATCATTGCGATACAGAAAATTGTTCTGGCCCAAAAAATTCGCCACAAAAAGATCCGAATTGCCGTCGTTGTTATAATCGCCCCAACTGCACCCAATCGCGCTGCCGCCGTCGTTGACGATCGCGCCCGTGGTTATTTTCGTGAAAACACCGTTGCCCTCGTTGCGATACAAAAAATTGTTTTGGTTGCCGCCGTTGCTGATGAACAAATCCTGGTCGCCGTCATTGTCGTAGTCGGCCCAGACTCCGGAGATGGAAAAGCTGATATCGGTGACCGGCGGTCCCGTCGTTATTCGCGTAAAAGTGCCGGCGCCGTCGTTGCGATATAAAAAATCCGCCTCGTTGAAATTGATCACGTAAAGGTCCAAATCGCCGTCGTTGTCAAAATCCACCCAACTGCTGCTATTGGAGTTGCCGCCATCGGTGACGATATTGCCCGTCATGATTTTAGTGAACGCGCCGTTTCCCTCATTGCGATACAAAAAATTATTCTCGCCTTGACGATTGGCCACGAACAAATCCGCATCTCCATCATTGTCATAATCACCCCACGTGCCGCCAATTGAAGAGCCGCCGTCGGTGACGATATTGCCGCCGGTGATTTGAGTAAACGTGCCGTTGCGATTATTGCGATACAGCAAATCGTTCTGCGGCGTCAGATTGCCGTTGGCCACGAATAAATCCAGGAATCCATCGCCATCGTAATCGGCCCAACTGGCGCCGGTGGAATTGCTGCCATCATTCACGATTGCGCCGGCAACGATTTTCGTAAATGTCTGTGCTTCGAGAGGGGATGATGATGATGAAGAAACAAGCAACAGGGCGGCGATCAACCGGGCGCTGCGATTGTTGAAAAGACAAACACGGTAGAACATGACAAGCATCAGGGTCTCCTTTCCAAGTCAAGGGTAAAGCATGCCGAATCATTCAATCGTCGGATGTAATCCCAAGTGCTGGGTGGCGTAGCGCAGACATCTTGTCTGCAGGCGAGACGCCTGCGCTACATTTTTCATCCAAAATTAAGACATTACCATCGACCTAATTTAGCGTTTAAACAAAGCGGAAGAAATCTTTTTGGGATGAGCGCCAAGATGGCGGGGACAAGCAGTGGCTGTGGAGGGATGAGTGGAAAATCAAGCCTTCATTTGCAAAAGCGCATCCAGCTTCTCGCGATAACCCCGGCTCGACGTCAAGCGTGCGCCATCTTGCAAGGTGATAGCGTATTCACCATTGAACCACGACTGCAGCTCCTTGATGCGGTCAATGCGGACGATGGTGGAGCGATTGATGCGCAAAAATTTTTTCGGATCGAGCTGGGTCTCCAGATTTTTGATCGTCTCACGCAAGAGATGCGATTCGCGGCCGGCGTGCAGGCGCACATAATTGCCCGCGGCTTCGATCCAGTCGATTTCCTCGACTTTCAAAAAGAACACCCGGCCGCCGGATTTGATGACCAGACGCTCCAACCATTTTCTTTCCGGCTGCAGATTCTCTAGAAATGCCAACAGCCGTTGGGTGAGATCGCCGTCTTGGGCTTGCTGAATTTGCAGGCGCGCGCGTTGCAGAGCTTTTTGAAAACGCTCGCGATCAAACGGCTTCAAGAGATAATCCAGCGCATGCACGTCAAAAGCGCGCAGCGCATATTGATCGTAAGCCGTCACGAAAATAATGGCCGGCATTCTCTCGGCGCCGATCATCTGCAAAACGTCGAATCCATCCAGCTCCGGCATTTGCACATCGAGGAAAAGCAAATCCGGTTTATCACGCTGGATAGCGCCAACGGCTTCATGGCCGTTGGCACATTCGCCGATCATTTCGATATCCGGCTCATCGGCGAGCAACGCACGAATACGTTCGCGCGCCAACGGCTCGTCGTCGACGATGAGTGTGTGTATTTTCATAGCGCTCGTGTTCGTAGTGGCTCCTTCAGGAGCGGATGGTCGGTGTCTGCGAGATCATTGATGTCATCATTCGCCAAGCGAACGGGAATTGACAAACGCACGATCAATCCACCCGCTTCGGCATTGGCCAATTCAAAACGATGCGCCGCGCCGTAGAGTTGTTGCAAACGCGCCTGCGTGTTGGCCAAACCGACGCCTTTTTTGAGCGCCTCCTGCTTGCCATCCGGAAGGCCCGGCCCGTCGTCGCGCACTTCCAACAGCAATCGGCCATTCTCGCGCTTGGCGTGAATCTCGATGCGGCCAGGCACGGCGCGCGGCGCGATGCCGTGACGAATGGCATTTTCAACGATGGGCTGCAAAATAAAATTTGGCACCATGCCATCCAATGCTTCAGGCTCGATGTTCATCTGAACGGTGAGACGGTCTCCAAAGCGGATTTGTTCGATCTCCAAATAGCGCTCGAGAAACTCCAGCTCGTTTTTCAACGGCACTTCCTGCACGCCGAGATTTTCCAGGCTGAGCCGGAGCAGATCGCTTAAACGCGCGATCATGCGATCGGCGGCTTCGGGGTCTTTGTGTACCAGCGTCGAAATCGCATGCAGCGTGTTGAAAAGGAAATGAGGATGAAGCTGCATCTTCAGTGCTTGCAATTGCGCCTGCGCCAACTGTGCCTGCAATTGCGACGCCTTAACTTCGTGTTCGCGATATTTGCGGTAATAATCAAAAGCATACAGAACGCCGATGATCGCCGCGTAAGTGAGCAGGTTTTGTTGGAATCCAACGAGTGCAAGCTCTCGCGTGGGAAGCCCGATCATCGGCCACATGACCTTGTATTCAATGAGCATTTTGACAAATGTAAAAAACACGCCGGCGAGAAAATGAACGAGCAGCCGGCGCCCGCGCCATTTGGGCTCGAGGGGAAACCGGCGGGCGAACCAAATGAAAAATGGCGAGAGAATTCCCCACGCATACCAATCCGGCATGGCAACAGAAAAGGCCTGCCGCCAGGTCGACGGCGTTTTGAAATTATAAGTGTAGCGAATGTAAATTTGGCTGGCAGAAAAGATCCCAAGAAATGTCCAGCAAGCGAAGATCAAGCTCCACCGCCAAACGCCGCGTTTTATGGTTGCGCTGTCGATCATATTGTTCGCAAGGCACGCTCCAAAACGGCCCACACGTCCTCGGTGGCACAAAAGATCGCTTGCGGAAATTTCGCTTTCGTGGCCTTCACTTTATTCGGCTGACCGCCGGCAAAAAGAATCGGAATATGCTGCCGTTTCTTCGCTTCGCAAAACCATTCTGCCACAGCTCTTCCATGCGACGGCAAACGGTCAAGCGAAATCACCACGGCGTCCGGAAGCGCGTCGCCGAATTTGGCGTGTTCTTCCGTGCTCCAGTGACACGTCGCTTCGTAACCGGCGGCAACGAGCGGCGCAATACGCGCTTTAGCTTCCGCTTCGTTCCAGTGAAGATAAAAGATTTTGGCCATTAGTCTCTTTAGTGAAATTTTTGCAGAAAAAGCAAAAACTCTCCCGCCGATAAACGCCGAATACACCGAGATTCGCCGAGAAGAATTTTATTCGGCGACATTCGGTGACTTCGGTGAAATTCGGCGGATAATTTTTTCCTGTTTGGTTGCGGCCAAAGCCGCGCTACGTTTTTCTTTGCCAATAAAAATACAGCGGCAGGCCGAGCGCGATAATGCCGGCGCCGATGGCGGCATCACGCGGGGCTTCGATGATGGTGTTGGCCATCAGCCAGACCGCAAAGAGAATGAACACCACCGGCACGACCGGATAGCCCCAGGTTTTGTAGGGCCGCGCCATTTGCGGCGCTTTGCGGCGGAGGATGATCACCGCGCCGCAGGACATCGCATAAAACAGCCACGACGCAAAAACCACGTAAGTATAAAGCTGGTCGTAAGTGCCGGATAGCGTCAGAATGCAAGCCAACACCCCTTGAACGATCAACGCGAACAGCGGTGTGCGAAATTTGGCGTTCACATGCGCCATCGAGTGAAAGAACAAGCCTTCTTTGGCCATGGCGTAAGGAATGCGCGCTGCGGTGAAAACGATGCCGTGGTTCGATCCCAGCGTCGAAATGAGAATCGCGATCGCAACCAGTGCCGCGCCCGCGGCGCCCATGATCGTGGTGGCGACATCCGAAGCGACCAAATAAGATTGCCCGCTTTGTTCGGCGGCCCGGATGGCCTGCACCATCTTTCCCACCGATAACACATAAACGCAAGCCAGACTCATCAACACATACAAAGCGATGACGATGAGGGTGGAATAAATGATGGAAAGCGGCAGATTGCGTTGCGGATTTTTCACCTCGCCGGCCACGTAGGTGATCTCGATCCAGCCGTCGTAAGCCCACAGCGCCGCGACCATCGCCAAGCCGAACGGTCCGATCAGGCTCGCAAAAGACTGGTTCGGCAATAGCGGATCGAAATTCGCCGGCGCCCCGCCGCGCAGCGCGAAGCCCGCCGCCACGAGCGCGAACAGCGCTCCCATTTTCAAAAGCGTAAAAACATTCTGCGTCCACGCGCCGAGCTTCAGCCCGAAGCAATTGAGCGCAGTGAGCACGACCGTCGAAGTAATCGCCACGATCTTGACGCCAAGCGGATCGAGCGGGAAAAAATAGCCGAGATACTGCGCGAACGCCACGGCGATGGCGGCAATCGAAGCCGTGTTGATCACCATGAAAGCCGCCCAGCCGTAGAGAAATCCCCACACCGGGCCATAGGCCTGGCGGAGATACACGAACTGGCCGCCGGCCTCGGGCATCGCCGCGCTCAATTCTGCAATCGACAACGCTCCCAAGAGACTGACCAATCCTCCCAATATCCACACGATGACGGTCAATGCCGAGCCTTGCACGTGCATCGCAATGGTGGCGGGAACGATGAAAATCGCCGAAGCGATCATCGTTCCGACATTGATCATGGTGGAATCCAGCAGGGTTAATTCTCTTCGCAGCTCGGGTGAGGAGTTTTCACTGGGCATTTTGTATGGCGGCAATTCACTGGTGAAAAACTTTCAGAACAATGAAATCATTCCGGCAACAGTAAAGCAAAGGCTTTAAGAACAATTGTCCAACGGATTGAAAAACGACCAACGGATTTGCAAATAAAATCCGTCGGTCGTTCTTTAAATCCGTTGGGCATTAAAATTGGAGGCGTTTGAAAGCCACAAAATGTGCTCTGGCATAACCCGGACGAGCCGGAACCGAAAGATTTTTTGCTCACGGAAAAGAACTCTCACGGAATTTCTTTCCGTGTGCCGTTCCATTTCCGTGAGCCAGATTTCTTTGCTTTTTTTGCAAAGATATCACTTGTAACAAACTACGCCAGGTTTTCAGACAAGCTGAAAACTGGAGCCCCGCTGCGACGGGGCAGCCTGTATTTGACAGGATTACAGGATCAACAAGATTGAATTTTAATCCTGTGAATCCTGTTCATCTAGTCAGAAAAGTTAGAATTTTTTTCTAACTTTTGGCCAACAATGGCCTAATTCGGCGTCGTCATCCCAATCTTGACCAGCTCCGTCATCACCGTGCCGCCGCCCATCATCGCCGGCAGGCTGGCTTGGCTGCGCACGACGCAGCGATTCTTGTCCGTCGCAAAATTCACGATACCGCCGCCGCCGGCTTCGCCATCAAGCGGTTTCATCTCGATTTTGTACGTTTCGAACGAGCCGGCTTGCACGGCAATCGTTTCCTTGCCCACGATTTTGAGCGACATCGGCCGCACTTTGCGTGAGAGCAGATCAAACACCCGCACGGTGGTTTCATAATTCTCGGCCAGCGGCAAAGCCGCCAGCGTGACTTCCAGCGCGGCGCCGTCTCCCAAAATCGGCGCAGCGAGCTTCACTTCTATCGGCATGTCCTGCGCGCCCATCTTCATCGAGCCATTGATGGCATCGGGAAGATATTGAACTTTGATTACGGCTGGACCTTGCGTAATGCTGCGCCGCACCGGCAACAGCGTTTGCTTGTCGAGATAGAACGTGTCTGCGGCAGCGCCCATCGGGCTTTGCGTCGCGCTGATGATCCGCCAAACCTGAGCGCCATCCAACTGTGCCTCATCAACTTTTCTGGCAACTTCCATCTGAAATTTTTGGCCGCGCGCTTCGATGGTGGAAGCATACTGCAACTCGCTGGCGTGCAAAGCCTCAGGTGAGCGTTTCGGCAACGGTGCAGTCAGCGCATACGCCGCGAGCGTGGTGTCGGGCAATTTAACCGTGCTGACGTCCACCGTAAGTTGTGCCAGTTTGCTCGTCAGCTCTGGAGACCTCTCTTCCTGGAATCGTCCGCCCAGAGGTTTGGCGAGAAATTTTTCCATGGCAGCAGCCAGAGCCAGGCGATTTTCCGGCGCGCGAAAACCGTGGCCTTCATCCGGCGCCACGATATATTCCACCGGCAGCCCTCTCTCACGCAACGCCATCACGATTTGATCGGACTCGGTTTTCTTCACGCGCGGATCGTTGGCGCCGTGCACCACCAGCATCGGCGTTTTGATCTGCTCCGCCTTGAACAACGGCGAGCGCGCGATCAAGTCCGCTTTGTCTTTCTCATTGGAGGGATCGCCGACGCGCTTGTGCCAAATTTTAATGAAAGGTCCCCAGTAAGCCGGAAAAGATTCGATCAAAGTGATGAGATTCGACGGCGCAACGTACGGCACCGCCGCGGCATAAAGATCGGGCGTGAAAGTGACGCCGGCCAGCGTCGCATAGCCGCCATACGAGCCGCCAAAAATCGCCACGCGTTTCGGGTCGGCAATGCCTTGCTTGATGAGATAATTCACGCCGTCGGTGATGTCGTGTTGCATCGCGCCGAAGCCCCATTCCTTGTTGCCGGCATTGAGAAATTTCTTGCCGTAACCGGCCGAGCCGCGGAAATTGGGCTGCAACACGGCGTAGCCGCGATTGGCGAGGAATTGCACGAAAGAATCATAACCCCAGTCGTCTCTTGCCCACGGGCCGCCATGCGGATGAATGATGACGGGCAAATTTTTTGGATCGGCGCCTTTGGGCAAAGTGAGATACGCCGGAATCTCCATGCCGTCGCGCGCCTTGTAACGAATCGCTTTCATCGGCGCGAGATTTTCCGAAGGCAAATTCGGGCGGGAGCGATAAAGCAGCTTGGTCCCGCCGGACTGGCGGTCATACAAATAAACCGAACCGGGGTCCACGTCTCTTCCCACGCTGACGAGATGGAAACGCATGTCGCGTGTGGAAGATTGGATGTTCAGCTCCCCTGCCGGCAGTTTTTTCCGCAACAGCTCCAAATCTTTTTTCGCCTGCGCGGTTTTCGGATAGATGCGCACGCGGTCGCCGACATAAACCGTGGCAATAAGCTCGTCGGTGTCTTCCGAAAATACGGGGCTGCCGAAATCCACCTGGCCTTCCGGGTCGGATTCCACCAGTTCTTCCTTGCCGGTCTGCGGATCGAACAGCACCAAGCGCGAAAGATTGGCATTCTCACCTTTGTCGGTGGTCATATAAAAGCGCTTGCCATCTTTGTGAAATCGCACCGGAAAAGCGCTTTCTTCGAAAGTCACGGTATAAAACTGCGTGAGCTTGTCGCCGTCGATGCGCAAAATCTCGCTGCCGCCATCCGGCAATTGCCGGTAAGCGAGACGAACGTTGCCGTCCAGATCGTAAATGTAAGCGCCCACTTTTTCCGTATTCTTGATGAGCAGCTCTTTGGCGCCGGTGTCGAGATTGATGCGATAAACATCGTGATAAGTTGCATCGCGATCGTTGAGGCCGATAATGATCTCACCGGGCTTGTTTTTGGGCAGCGCATAAATGACGGCGCGAACATTTTCCAGCGGCGTCAGATCACGCGCCGGTGGAACGCCGGACTCAGCCTCCGGCGCGGCTGCCGGATTCACCGCATAAACGTGAAAATTTTCGTTGCCGCCTTTGTCTTGCACGTACAAAACGTAGCGGCTGTCCTGGCTCCAGAAATAGCCGGGCACCGGGCGCGTGTCCGCGGTAACGGGCTTGGCTTTCTCAAAAGGCTCATCGACGCCCTTCACGTAAATGTTGCGCACGTTTTTGTACGGCTTGATGAAAGAGATGAATTTGCCGTCGGGTGAAAGCTGCGATCCCGAGATTTCCGGATCGCCGAAAAACAACTGGCGGTCGATCAGCGGCGGCAGCTTGCCGAGATATGACGACTGGCTGGATTGTGCGGGCGCGAGGGAAGCAAAGCACAACGCCAGCGCGATAGCCAAACCCATTCCTGTTTTCCAATTTTTTTTCATCATACACTCCTCTTTGGTAAAAATGCGTGACTCTGTTTTTATGTTATTGCAATAACCTGGCTTGTACGAATCAATTGCCGGGTTGTTGCGGAGACGAATTGCATTGAAGTCCGACTGGGGCACAATGACTTTTCAAATTCGCAACATCCTGATACCCAAGTCGGACTTCGCCCAAATCGTTTTAATTAACCTGCGGCAATTCCTTCAACGCCCTCTCCACCTCTTCGGCCGGATACTCGAAATCCGGCAGCTTCCTGGCAAAATAATCATCGTAAGCTTGCATGTCGAAATAGCCGTGGCCGCACAGATTGAACGCGATAACTTTTCTCTCGCCGGTTTGTTTGCAAAGCAGCGCCTCGTCAATGGCCACACGAATCGCGTGTGAAGGCTCCGGCGCCGGGATGACGCCTTCGGCGCGCGCGAATTGCACCGCGGCCTCGAACACCGGATTTTGATGCACCGCCACCGCTTCGATCATCTTGCTATCGTAAAGATAACAAACGATCGGCGCCATGCCGTGATAGCGCAACCCGCCGGCGTGAATCGGCGCCGGGATAAAGGAGTGGCCAAGCGTGTACATTTTGACAAGTGGCGTCATCATCGCCGTGTCGCCGAAATCGTAAACGTATTTGCCTTTGGTCAAGCTCGGCGCCGCCATCGGCTCCACCGCGATGAAACGCGTTTTTTTGCCCTTCTTCATTTTCTCGCGCACAAACGGTGTGATGAAACCGGCGAAGCTGGAGCCGCCGCCGATGCAGCCGATCATAACATCCGGATACTCGCCCGCCATTTCGAATTGTTTCAGACACTCTTCGCCGATAACGGTTTGGTGCATGAGCACGTGGTTGAGCACCGAGCCGAGCGAGTATTTGAATTTGCCACCGCTTGTGGCCGCAGTTTCAACCGCTTCGGAAATCGCGATGCCCAACGAGCCGGTCGAATTTGGATCTTTCGCGAGAATGCCCTTCCCGGCATTCGTTCTCTCACTCGGACTCGGCGTCACCTTCGCGCCAAACGATTGCATCATGCTGCGACGATACGGCTTCTGCTGATAAGAAATCTTGACCATGTAAATGTCGCACGGCATGCCAAAGAAGTTGCAAGACATCGCCATCGCCGAGCCCCACTGTCCGGCGCCGGTTTCCGTCGTCATGCCCTGCACGTTTTCTTGTTTGTTGTAAAACGCTTGCGGCACCGCGGTGTTGGGTTTGTGCGAGCCAACCGGGGAGACGCCTTCGTATTTGTAGTAAATGTGTGCCGGCGTATCGAGCGCCTTTTCAAGCTGTCGCGCGCGGATGAGCGGCGTCGGTCGCCACAGCCGATAAACCTCGCGCACCGGCTCCGGAATTTCGATGTACCGCTCCCGACTGACTTCCTGCATGATGAGCGCCATCGGAAACAATGGTGCCAAATCCGCCGGCCCAATCGGCTGCATCGTACCGGGATGAATCACCGGCGGCAAAGGCTGCGGCAGATCGGCTTGAATGTTGTACCAAGCTTTCGGCAAATCGGCTTCGGTCAGCAAATATTTTTTCTGCTCGCTCATTTTGCACCTCCGTGTGAAGAATAATGTTGAATCCAAATTTTTGAGAATCGTGTGGGGTAATTATCTCAGCAATGTCAAGTTAAAGCGGGATGTTCATTCGGAATAATCTTTTTTGAGTCAAAGGCGAATCTTCCAAATCAAAAAGTATTACGGCGCTTTGACTTCGACGATCATCTCGATTTCCACCGCCATGCCGTTTGGCAACGAAGCCATGCCGACCGCCGAGCGCGCGTGCTTGCCGCGCTCGCCAAAAACCGAGACGATGAAATCGGAAAAGCCGTTCATTACTTGCGGATGGTTGGTGAATGACTCACCCGCATTGACCATGCCGAGCACTTTGACGATTTGCGTCACTTGATTCAGGTCGCCGATCGCCGCCTTGAGCGACGCCAGCAAGTTGATGGCGGTCAACCGCGCCGCTTCCCGGCCTTGCTCGATGCTCAAATCCTGCCCGATTTTTCCGGCAATATAACTGCCGTCGGTTTTTCTCGGCCCATGCCCGCTGAGAAAAACCAAATTTCCGCTTCTGACCGCGCGCACGAAATTCGCCGTCGGCGCGGGAGGCGTTGGCAGCTCCACTCCTAATTCCTTGAGCCGCTTTTCCGGATCTATTGCGATTTCCTGGGATTGCGCTGCTCCGCTTCCGAAGGCAAAAAGAAATACACTTATCGCCAGCCGCAAAATACAAATTCTTGATACGGTCATGAACTTTGGCATATTGTTCTCCTAATGAATTTGCAAGCCATTTAATTCTTTCTCGATCAGTAGATCGGCTTTTGTCCAATCCAAGTCTTCAATCCGCTCAATCGGATCGCACAACTCCGCCAGGATGCGATCTTGAATTTTGCCGCGCGAGAGCGCCACGGAATAGGGCAGCCGGTGAAAAGTAACCATCGAGTATTTCGGCACAAAAACGGTGGGATACTTTTTCTCCATCGCCTGCTCGACCTTTTTCTTGAAAAGAAATTTGGGGTCGGCGACACGGTCGCGCATCTCGATGAAATTCTCCAATGCCAGTTCGGCGATGGCGTCGGTGTCGGCTTTCCGCATGCCTCCAAATTCTGCAAAAACTTTTTGCCAAGCCGCGCCATGCTGGTCGAGGCATTCGATGAGATAGGCGCAGCTTTCAAACGCGCAATTCACGCCCTGGCCGAAAAAGGGGACGATGGCGTGTGCGGCATCGCCCAACAATAACGCCTTGCCGTCAACGTGCCACGGCTCGCATTTGACCGTGACCATCGCGCCGGTCGGATTGGTGAAATAATTCTCCAGCAAATTCGGCATCAAAGCAACGGCATCGGGAAATTGCTCTTGAAAAAAGCGCCGGATTTTTTCTTCGCTATCCAGACTCGTAAAGCTCGGCTCGCCTTCAAATGGAAAGAAAAAAATGCAAGCGAAGCTGCCGTCGATATTTGGCAGCGCGATGAGCATGTAGGTTTTGCGCGGCCAGATGTGCAGCGCGTTTTTCTCGATTTGATATTGGCCGTTCGAACCGGCGGGAATCGTCAACTCTTTGTAGCCGTGTTCCAGATATTGTTGGGAGAAATTGAATCGCCCTGTTTTCAGCATGTCGATGCGAATCGCCGAAGCCGAGCCGTCGGTGCCGATCACCAGTTCCGTTGGAATCGTCCGCGCCTGTCCGGTGATCTCGTGGCGCAATTCCACCTCGCCAGTCTTGAAATCCATGCCGGTGCAGCGCTCGTTGAAATGGATTTTGACACTCGGATATCTTTCCGCCTCGTTCATCAGCGCCATGCTCAATTCGCTGCGCAAGACCGCATAAATCACCTCGGTGTCGTCTTTGCCATACGGCTGAAACGCGAGCTCACCGGTGACGGCGTGCATCATCCGGCCTCTCATCGGCACGGCGATCTTCATGATCGAATCCAACACGCCGACTTCCCGCAGCGCGTGAATGCCGCGCGTGGAGATGGCGAGATTGATCGACCGTCCGCCGCCGATCTGCACTTTGCGCATGTCCGGCCGGCGCTCGTAAATCTCGACGTTAAAGCCGCGCTTGGCAAGATAAATCGACAACAGCGAGCCGGCAGGCCCGGCGCCGATGAGGGTGATTTTGTTTCCCAGCTTCATGGTGAGCTAAGGATACAAAAACTGCGAGGGAAAGTCAAGGTGAAATTGAAAAATGAAGGAAATGCAGAACAG
>JBOHQZ010000032.1:0-17474 GCA_050732275.1 bacterium | reverse complement strand
ATCGCGCCGGGGCGGTGGCCGTGAAAAAAGCAATTTCGCACCTCGACGGCGCCATTGCCGCCACCCAGCTCGGCATCACGCTCGCGAGTCTGGCGCTCGGTTGGATCGGTGAGCCGGCTATCGCCTACCTGCTCGAGCCGCTTTTGAGGTTGCTGCCGGGGCAATGGGTGGATACAGCCAGCCATTCTCTCTCCGCGATTATCGCTTTCACCACCATCACGTTTCTGCACGTTGTTATCGGCGAATTGGCCCCCAAAGCGCTCGCCTTGCAACGCCCCGATGAAATCTCGCTGGTTGTGGCCACACCGCTGTTGATCTTCGCCAAAATCACACGCCCTGCAATTTTGCTTATGAACGGCGTCGGCAATTGGGTCGTGCGCTTGCTCGGCTTCAAGCCCGTGTCGGGCCATCAAATGGTACACTCGGTGGAAGAGCTGAGCTTGCTGGTTGAAGAGACTCGACAAGCCGGTATGCTGCCGGCGGATCAAGCCGAGTATTTGCGCAATGTCTTTCGCCTCTCCTCCAAATGCGTCTGTGATATCGTCGTGACCATCAATCGCGTCGCCATGCTGGAAGTACATGCGCCCGAGAAAAAGATTCTTGAAGCGGTGCGGGAAGGCGCGCACACCCGCATGCCGGTTTATGATCGGGATATCAATAACGTAATCGGCATCGTCAATACGAAAGATTTGTTTTATCTTTTCAGCTTGCGCGGCGTGGTGACGTTGGTCGATGCAATGTATCCGCCGTTGTTTTTTCCGCCCAATATGTCAGTAGCTGTCGCTTTGCGCGAGTTTCGCCGCCAGAAAAAACAAATGGCCGTGGTTAAAGACAACAGCACCGGCCTGGTTTTGGGCATTGTGACGCTCGAAGATGTGCTCGAAGAGATCGTGGGCGAGATCGAAGACGAGCACGATCGGCCACGCTCCACCAACACCGTGCCGCAAAAAATACAATCTCGTGCTTCATAATCCTCTCTTGAAATACAACGCCTCGACGGAAGCGCCAGGGCTCAAAGCCTACGCCCGGCTTCCAGATGAATGAAATTAAATGACTTAAAAACGGTTTTCCGATGCGCAAAATAACACGGCACGAAATTCGCCTATGTAAATTCTCACCGGAAAATCGCTTGCATTTCTGTTTTTTAGTGCTCATATATAGTGACGCTCTTTAAAGTAAAAAACTTAATAGAGAACCAGAAATGCCTCGCATCATCAATATAGCGCCGGCCGTTCCAAACAACCGAATCGATCAAAAACTGGCGGTAGATTTTGTTTGCAATTTGTTTTCAAATTCGCCGTTGGATATTGAAAGATTATTGCCGGTTTTTATGAATACCTGTATTGAAGAACGTTATTCGTGTGCAACCCTCGAATGGTTCAAGAAAAACCATTCTTTTCATGAAAAGAACCGGCTCTATGTGGAAAATGCGATCGCGCTTTGCGAAAAAGCGATTTTAAGTGCATTGCGTCAAACCGATATCGCGCCGCAACGCGTCGGCCACATTTTTTTTGTGTCCACAACCGGCGTGGCGACGCCGAGCATTGATGCGCATCTATTCAACAAGATCGATTTCTCATCGTCCATTCGCCGCACGCCGATTTGGGGGCTTGGTTGCGCCGGAGGCATTTCCGGGATCGCGCGAGCAGCCGATTGGCTCAAAGCTTATCCGGATCAGATTGCTTTGGTCGTTACGGTTGAGTTGTGTACTTTGACTTTCATACGCAACGATCTTTCCAAGAGTAATTTTATCGCCGCCTCCTTGTTTGGCGACGGCGCCGGCGCGGTACTACTTTGCGGCGATGAATGTCCGATAAGCGCGGATCGCACGATTTCAATTATTGCTTCCGACGCCGTCACGTGGAAAGAATCTTTGGACGTTATGGGATGGGAAGTAAACGATGATGGATTGAAAGTGCTCTTTTCAAAAGATATTCCTTCAATAGTTCACAAATCCGCCAAGCCGATCATCGTGGATTTTTTGGCCAGAAATGATCTGCAGTTAGCCGATATTTCCGCCTTCTTGTCGCATCCTGGCGGAGCCAAAGTCATTCAAGCGTACCAAACGGCGCTGGCGCTTCCCGAAGAAAAAACGAAATACATGTGGGAAGTTCTGCAAAAATTCGGCAACATGTCCAGCGCCACGGTCTTGTTCGTGCTCGACAAATTCTTGAAATCGGACGACTACCTTCCGGGGAAAAAGCTGCTTTCATGCTCGCTTGGCCCCGGTTTTTCTTCTGAAATGATCTTGGGAGTTTGCGCTTGAATAAAACAATTTTCATCATCGCCATCTCTTTTTTGTGCTGCCAACGAATAGCCGAATTGTTGGTTGCGCGTGCCAATGAAAAATGGATGCGGCAAAATCGTGCGGAAGAATTTGGCCGGGAACAATACCGGTGGATCGTCTTGCTTCACGGTGGTTTCATTCTCAGCTTGATTGTTGAAGGGTGGATAGCGGGGCCGTCAATGATTGCCGGCTGGCAAATCGTTGCCGTGCTGTTGGGCATCTTGCAAGTGTTGCGTTACTGGTGCATTATTTCTCTCGGCAAGTTTTGGAATACAAAAATTTTAGTGATTCCGGGAAAAAAAATGGTAAGAAACGGCCCGTATCGTATATTCCGGCACCCCAACTATGGGGTTGTCATCTTGGAGCTTTTGCTCTGGCCTTTGCTTTTTTCTTGTTGGTTGACGCTGTTTTGGGTGGGCCTGGCTAATGGCCTGGCTTTGCGAATCCGCATACGCCAGGAAGAGCGCGCCTTGTCGCTTCTTGTTTAGCCAGCAATGCTCCCTGTAGTTTTTTGCATAATATGAACAGTTATGAGGATCTTCGACGTGCGCATAGGTATCGACGCAAGCAGTCTGCCAACGACGGTGGCGGGAGCGGGAAAATATATTTGCAATTTGATTCGGGCTTTGGCCCAAATTGATCACGACAATGAGTATTTGATTTTTGCGAAAACCGGCACCCAAAATCTATTGGGCGATTTGCCGGCGGAAAATTTCCATTTTGCGCCGCTGCCGAATTTTTCCCGGCCGGCGCGTTTGCTATGGCAGCATTGTGGCGCCGGGCTGCACAGCCATCACGACCGCATCGACGTTTGGCATGGCCTGCATTACAGCCTGCCTTATTTCCCCGGCCCGACGCGCACGGTGTCCACTTTTCACGATGTCGCGTTCTTTCTCCATCCACATTTGTATCCGCCGATCAAGCGGTTCTATTTTCAGCAGACGATTCGCCGCGCCCTCGCCACCGCGGATGCCGTCATCGCCGTCTCGCAATCGACCGCTGATGACGTGCGCCGTTTGTTCAAGGGCAGTTCCGGCTTCGCCGAGCGCAAGCTGCGCGTGGTGCATTCCGGCGTCGAGGCCAGATTTTTTTCGCGCGTTTGTGCCGAGCAAATCGAACGGGTAAAAATGCGGCACGGCTTAAATTCGCCCTACTTGTTGTTCATCGGCACTTTCGAAAAAAGGAAAAATCTGCCGTTGCTCATCGAAGCGTTCAGCCGTTTGCGCCGGCGCGGCCATCAGGATTTGTTGCTGGCTTTGGCCGGTCAACCCGACAATGGTCGAGCGGAAATCGAGCGCTCGATCGCACGAGAAAATTTGCAAGACGCCGTGCGTTGTCTCGGCTACGTGCCGGACGCCGACATTCTTCCACTCTATCACGGCGCCAAGCTGTTGGTGCTGCCTTCCGTACACGAGGGTTTCGGCTTTCCGCTGCTCGAAGCGATGGCCGGCGGCGTGCCGGTGTTGGCCGCCGATAATTCCGCCATGCGCGAGCTGGCGGTCGATCCGGAGATGCTTTGCGCCGGCGGCGCCGAAATGTGGGCGCAAAAAATCGAACGCTTGCTCGATGATCAGGGGCTGCGGCAGGAGCTGATTGTGCGTGGCCGGCAACACGCCAGAACGTTTTCCTGGCAACAAACTGCGCAGGCAACGTTGGACGTTTACGAATCTTTGCAGCCGCCATCGCGGCGTGCCGCGCCGGTGCGCATCGTGCGCGCTTTCGACATTAAAGCCTTAGCGTCATCCGCAGCGACGCGCCATGGCATCGTGCCTGTTATGAAAATATCTTCTTCGAATGACTACAGCGATGGCTTTGAGAAAATTAGCGAAGCGGTTTTAAAAACGCTGGCGTATGCGGACTTGTTCGATTATCCTTTGCGCGCCGAAGAGGTTCATGATGGCCTGCTGGCTTGCGGCGCTTCATTCGAGGAAGTGCAGGAAGCGCTCGAAGCATGGGAAAACCGCGGCGTGATCGCACGAACCGGCTCGCTGTTTTTTATTCGCGGCCGGGGAAAGATTGTCGCGGTGCGCGAGCAGCGCCGGCAGCAGACGCGCGACCTCTTGCAAAAGCACGCGCGGCTCATCAACTTCGTCATCAAATTTCCTTTTGTGCGCAGCGTTTCACTTTCCGGCGCCGCCGCTTTTGAAAATTCGCACCACCGTGATGACATCGACCTGTTCGTGATCACGGCTGGCAAGCGTTTGTGGTCCGTCTACACCGCTTTGGCGCTGCTGTTGAAGCTGATGGGAAAACGGCGGCTCCTCTGTTTGAACTGCCTCGTCGATCTCGATCATTTGAGTATCGGTGACGGCGATTTTTTTGTCGCGCATCAAATTGCGTTTCTGCGGCCGCTGAGCGGGATCGAGTATTTCAAAAAATTCCACGCCGCGAATGCCTGGGTCAGCGCGCATTTGCCCCAATGCCATAGCGCTGCCCCCGCCAAGTCACTGTGGTTAGGCTCGCCGGTTGCCGGCTCGCAAGCAGAGAAGTCCCGGCTCAAACCGTTGCTTGAAACAATTTGGTCGTGGCGATTGTTTGATTATCTTGAGCGGTTGATTTTCGGCTTTTATCGCCGGCGCATTCGGCGCTTGACGGAACACACGAGCGCCGAGGCTGTCGTCGTCGATCCCGGCCAGATCAAGCTCTTTACCAACAATCATCGTCATCGCATCAAAAATGCGCTGCACCAACGATTGCAAAAAATCTTAAAGACTGAGCCTTTGGAGGTGGAGAATGAAGCGAGCCAAGCTGTTTTCTGAATTGATTCGCCGGCGCCGCCTGCTGTTGCTGTTTTTGCTTGCGGTGCTTGCGCTGGCGCAATGGCGTTGCGGCGAAAATCCGCTGCAACCCGCTATGCGCGGCCCCAACGAAGTGTGGATATCCTCGAGCGGATTCGATCCCGCAACATTGACGGTGGCGGCCGGCACTACCGTGACGTGGACGAACAAAGATAACGTTACGCACGATGTGACGAGCGGGCGGCCGGGAAACGTCGAAAATCTTTTTGGTCCGTCGCCGAATTTGCGAGCTAACGAGGCTTATCCGGAAGCCTTCAACACGCGTGGAACCTTCAATTATTTTTGCGTGACACACGGCAGCGGCCATGCCGGTGGCAGAATTGTCGTGCAGTGAATGTTCTTAGTGCAAATTTTATGCATCATATACCTCATACATCACCTCATATATTTTTAAGGAGAAGGGAAAAATGTACGGATTAACTTTACGAAAGTCCTGCCTGGTTTTCGTAGCGCTATCTTTTTCGTTGACCGGCGCCGTCAACGCCCTTGCCGGAGACGAGACGGCAGCGCCTAAACCCTCGATTGTGACTGCTCAGGATAACTTGCAGGAAAAAGTGCAGGAAATCGTCGACGAGCAATGCGCGTTTGCGGGTTGCCACACCGGCGCCAACGCGCCTCAAAATCTCGATATGTCTGAAGCTGTGTTATTGGCCAATCTCGTCGGTGTGAAAAGCCCGGACGGCCCGTGGCTGCGCGTGAAGCCCGGTGATCCCGCCAACAGCTATTTGATGAGAAAACTGCGCGGCGCGCCAGGCATCAAAGGTGAGCGCATGCCGCGCGGCACCAAACCCCTTGCTCCCGCGGAGATTGCCGTCATTGAAGCGTGGATCAAATCCTTGCCGGCCGGTCTGAAGCCGGAAGCGCCCAAGCTCACTTATACAACCGCATTTCCCGGCTGGACGCTGGCAAATCTGCAAACCGCGGAGACGCTCGACAAAGGCGCTTTTCTTTATCGGATCACACACAAGTTCAATTCCCCGGTCAGAGCCGGCTTCGATCAGCTCTTCGGTTTGGATGGCGGCTCCTCGATGCTGACGCAACTGGCCTTCCCGCTCTCGAATGCTTTGTCCGTCACCGTCGAACGCTCGAAGGTGAACGCGACTTTTGAAATTGGCGCCAAATGGCGTCTCCTGCGCGAGAAGACCGATGGCTCGATGCCGGTTTCTGCGGCGCTTTATACCGGGGTGGACTGGGCGACGATAAAAGGCCTCCCCGACCCGTCTAATACGAGCCAGACTCTCAGCCGCACCGCCGGCGAGCGCTTCGCCTTTTTCGCGCAATTGCCGGTGAGCAAACAAATCGCCAAACGCGTATCTTTCCTCGTGACACCTGGTATTTTACTCAATGGCAACGTCCAGCTTGACGGCGAAGATCCGCTCGTCACTTTGGGCGTGGGCGGACGGGTTGCCTTGAGTCAGAAATATGCGCTCTTCGCTGAGATCGTGCCCGTGGTCTCCGGCGATCAAACTGCCGCAACGATTGGCAGTCCGCCCATTAAGAATGGGCAACTGACTTTCTTTGATGCCTTTTCTGCCGGGCTTGAAATTAAAGTCGGCGGCCATATCTTTCATCTTTTCGTGTCCAATTCCGCCGGCAATACCACCAATCAATACATGAGCGGCGGCGATTTTGATGTCGGGGATAACCTGGGCAACCTTCGACTCGGTTTCAACATTTATCGCATTTTAAACTATCCATTTTGATCTGAGATTTTTTTAACCACGCTATTTTGCTGAAGGAGTTAAAGTATGAATGTAAGGTTTTTCATGAAAGCTGTGATGAGAAGCATGTTGTTGTTCTGTGTCGTCGGTGTTTTTCTGGCCTGCGATCATGCCATGCCGGTTATGCAGCAAGCGCCGCCGGCAAACTTGCAGGCCACGTTATCAAGTATTCAAGCTAGCATTTTTACACCCAAGTGCGTGAATGCCGGATGCCACCCGGGCACGGGCGGTGGCCCGATGTCGCTGCGGTCTGGCGATTCTTTTGGCACTCTTGTTGGTGTCAATTCGGCTTATGGCCGGCCGCGCGTCGCCCCCGGCAACGCCAACAACAGCACGTTGTATTTGAAGGTCACCGGCAACAACGCAGTCGGTGGCCGCATGCCGGTGCTCGGCGCGCCTTTGAGCCAGGCCGAGACGGACTCGATCGCCGCGTGGATCAATCGCGGCGCGCTGAAAAATTAAGTCGTAGGCAATTCCCCAAACGGTATGAATTTAGCCAGATTAACTGGAGTGCAAAACTTCAGTTTTGCAATGCTAAAGCATTGCACTCCGGTTCAGACCGCTAAATTCATGCCCCCAAACTTAATTTGAAAAGTGAGGAAGCATGAAGAGGAAAATGGTGTTTGGTCGAATCGCATTTCTGTCGACCTCAGCCGTTTTGGTGAGTGCCGTCGCGGCATTTGCCCAAGTTGATATTTCGGCCTTGGCCGGCCGCCAGCTCTACGTTCTGAAAAAATGCGGCGATTGCCATAATCAGGGCGCGGCGAAGTTCACTCCGATCAAAGCCGTTTGGGATTCCACCAAATTGGCCGCGCACGTCGAAGCGCTGAAACTGGAAAATGTCTTGCGCAAAGATTCAAGCCCGCGCCGGCAGAAAAAAACTTTCGGCGAAGAAATCGTTGCGATGGTGGCGTACTTGCAAAATCGCGAGAAAGCCGATGCCGCCGCGAAGAACTTCGTTACCGCCGGCTACGCCATGATTCGCGAAGGCTGCCGTAATTGCCACACGATTAACGGCGTTGGCAAGGAGGTCGGTCCCGCTTTAGCGGGACTCGGCGGCAAGCATGACAAAAAATGGCTTATCGATCATTTCGTCAATCCTCAGGCCTTCGTCAAAGACTCCATGATGCCGAAATTCGATCAATTGCCGAAAGAAGAGTTGGAAGCGATGGCGGATTATCTGCTATCGTTAAAGTAGCCCAGACGGCTGTCTGGGAAATTCTTACTCATCTTCGTGCTCTTACTCGCCTTTAAAAAAATTCCTCAAGCGAGTAAGAGTATGAGCAAGAGTACGAGTACGATGAATTTCATGCCGGAAATCGCCTTTGATGACATAGCCACAGCTTACGACACCGTCGAAGCCGGTAATTCCATTTTCCAATGGATGCGTCGCCGCGTGCAAAATGCCGCGCTATTGGCGTTCGAGCGCGGCGGTCGTATTCTCGAAGTCGGCTGCGGCACCGGTACCGATGCTCTGTTTTTAGCCGAGCACGGTTATCACGTCATCGCGCTCGACCCGTCCTCCGAAATGGTAACCGTGGCGAGCGAAAAAATTCTCCTGGCGGGATTTTCAAATGCCGTCGAATTTCGTCAAGGCGGCGCGGAGAGTATCGAAAAGCTGGTGAAGATTTACGGCGCCGCAAGCCTCGACGGCATTTTCTCGAATTTCGGCGCATTGAATTGTGTTGCCGATCTCCGATCGTTTGCGCGTAGCGCGGCGCATCTATTGCGTCCCGGTGGCATGATGTTACTCAACATCATGCCACCAATTTGTCCGTGGGAAATCGGCTATTATCTTTTTAAGAGACAACCTACAGAAGCTTTTCGACGTTGGCGGGGCCGCTCTGGCACGCGGGGCATTTCTGTGAATGTCGGTCATCAAAAAGTTCAAACCTACTATCACACCCGCGCGATAATCGTGGCAGCCTTTTTGCATTCTTTTGAAATTGAAAAGCAGTTCGCGCTCGGCGTATTGGCGCCGCCGCCGTATTTGCAAGGCATAACACGCTATCAGAAGTTTTTCAGCGTTCTTTTAAATTGCGAAAAGGTAATGGCAGGCTGGCCGTTGTTACGGAATTGGGGAGATCATGTAGTTATCATTCTGCGGAAGCGAGCTTTGTAGTCGGTCGTCATAATTCACTCCAGGACACGGTTGCAGTGAACCTCAAACCTCTGGTCATCAAAAACTAAGCAAATTTTTGTAGTAAGACAAGTCTGAAATGGCTTGCGCTTGTTTAGGAAGAACATGCGAAAAGCTAAAATCCTTCTTTATAACCCTAAAGCGGTGTTTTACACCATGCCGCTCGGCTTGCTCGCCGTCGGCTCCAATGTCGATTCTGAGCGCTTTGAAGTGATCATTATCGACGGCCGTCTCGAACCGGATCCGCTGCGCGCGCTGAAGCCGCATTTATCCGAAGCGCTTTGCCTCGGCATGTCCGTGCTCACCGGCCGGCCCATTCACGACGCCCTGCAAATTTCTCGGGGCGTGAAAGCCGCGCGGCCAGACTTGCCGATCATTTGGGGCGGCTGGCATCCCTCGCTTTTCCCCAAGGAATGTTTGGAAGAGCCGGGCATCGACGTTGCCGTGCAAGCACAAGGCGAAGCGACGTTTCGCGAAATCGTCGAGCGCTTTGCGGAAAAGCAAAGCCTGGAAGGCGTGGCCGGATGCACGTTTCGCCGGAACGGCGCCGCCGTGCAGAATCCGCCCCGTGCGATGCAGGACGTGAATGTCTTCGCGCCGGTGAATTACGATTTGATTCCAGTGCAAAAATATTATGCGCTCAAAAAGCAGCGCCAGTTGGATTACATCTCCTCCACCGGCTGCTATTTCCGCTGCACCTTCTGCGCCGATCCATTCGTTTACAAACGCAAATGGACCGCGCTGCCGCCCGAGCGCATGGGAGAAGAATTGGAATCGCTTTGGCAGCGCCATCGCTTCGATGATTTGCACTTGCAAGATGAAACCTATTTCACCTATCGCGACCGCGTCGTCGCCGTCGCCGAAGAATTTTTACGCCGCGGCTTGAAATTTACCTGGACCGCGACGCTGCGCGCGGATCAAGGCGTGCGCCTCGCCGAGGAAGATTTTGCGCTCTGCAAACGCTCCGGCTTGCGCCGCGTGCTCATTGGCGTCGAATCCGGCTCGCAAGAAATGCTGAACTGGATGAAGAAGGATATCACCATCGAGCAAATTCTCCTCGCCGCGGAAAGATGCGCGCGTCACGACATCGCCGTGGATTTCCCGATGATCGTCGGCTTTCCTGACGAGCCGGAAGAAAGTGTGTTGGCGACGTTGCGCATTGCCAAACGGCTCCGCGCTATGAGCCCGAAATTCAAAACTCAAATCTTTTTTTATCAACCTTACCCCGGCTCGCCCATCTCCGACATGGTCAAAGCGAAAGGTTATCCGCTTCCTCAAACGCTTGATGAATGGGCCGACTTCGATTTCGTCGGCTCGTATGGTCCATGGGTCAGCCGCGCGAAATGGCAACAGGTGCAACGCTTCAAATTTTATTCGCGCCATGCCTGGGATGCGCAAAAAGGCTGGCTGCGCCGGCCGCTGCAACATCTCGCCAATTGGCGCTGCGCCAAAGACTTTTATCATTTTCCGATCGAGAAGTGGCTGGTTGAAACGTTGCGGCCGAGCTTGCAGGTTTCCTAAAACGTTCGTAGTTACGCCTTCAGGCGTCGTGCGTTGGAATTAAAAGAGAGTTTTCCACTAAACCACAGAGTTTTGTGCCAATACCCACGTTTCACACCTAAAGGCGACACTACGAACGAAAGCTCTAGTAACGTCTTCAGGCGTCATGCGCGCGAAGTTACTGCGAACGTTGGTTAAGTACAGAGATAGTTTCTAAAATCACAAGAACGGCGCCTAAAGGCGCTACTACGAAACTATGAAAAAGAAAAAAGTCGTACTCTTCTTCCCTTCGTATGCCAGCAACGAAGCCTGTCCGCCGCTGGCGTTGATCGCCGTGGCCGGACCGTTGGTGACCGCAGGCTACGAGGTCAAGATCATCGACACGGCCTTGGAGCCGGATTTTGTCGGCGCGGTAATGCGCGAGCTTGATGGCGCGCTTTGCCTCGGCATGTCGCTCGTCACCGGCCCGATGATCAAAGGCGCCATTGCCGTCAGCCGCGCCGCGAAAGCGAAATATCCCGATCTGCCGATCATCTTAGGAGGCTGGCATCCCTCGATCCTGCCGCAGCAAACTTTGGAATGCCGATATGTCGATGCCGTCGTCGTCCGGCAAGGCGAGTTGGCGTTGCTCGAAATCGTCAAGCGTCTCGCGGCCGGCGAATCGCTCAACGGCGTCGCGGGTACGCTCACCAAAGAAAAAGGCGCCATCACGTTGAATCCGCCGCGACTGCACACGCCGGTGGCGCAACTGCCGAGCCGCATGCCTGGTTACGACCTCATCGACTACGAACGCTACTATCGCAATACCAAATTGCGCTGGTTGATGTACACGACCAGCCACGGCTGTCCTTACAACTGTTCTTACTGCTCCAACGCCGCAGTCTACGGCCGTAACCTCGATATGCTGCCGGTCGAGCAAGTCGTCGACGAAGTCACGTATCTCGTCAAGAAATATCATATCAATCTCATCGGTATCATTGACGACATTTTTTTCGCGTTTCGTCCCCGCTCGTTGCAAATCGCCGAGGGCTTCATTCGCAGCGGCTTGAAGTTCGAGTGGTATATTCAAGACCGCGCTGATTCGTGGGAGCGCATGGCGCCCGAGCAAGCCAAAACTTTTCGGCGCGCCGGATTGGTGCGCATCCATTTCGGCGCCGAGTCCGGCTCCGACGAAGTGCTCAAATCCATCGAGAAAAAATCCGATACGGAATCGACACTCGCCGCGGTTGATCGCTGCAAAGAGGCTGACATTCGCGCCAGCTTCGGATTCATCTTTGGCTTGCCGGCAGAAAAAGAAGAAGACCTGATCAAGACCGTCGATCTCATCTGCCAAATTTACGAACGCTACGACCGCGCCGATTGCTACACCAATATTTTCACGCCGTACCCCGGCTCGCCCGCGTGGCAGGAGTCGATTGACAAAGGCCTGGAGCCGCCGAAAACCTTTGAAGAATGGGCCGATTTCTATCCGCGCCTGACGGTTTTGCCGTGGCTGCAAGGCGGCAAGCATCGGCGCCTGCAAGCGATTCGGCAATATCTCCGTTTCGGTTACCATCAAGTCAAAGTCGGCGAGCAGAAACATTCGTGGCGGCATCGCTTGTTGCTCAACGCGCTCAAGCCCAGCGCGCAATATCGCCTTAAAAAGCATCAATTCAATTTCCCGGTTGAAATTTACAGCTATTGGGGCTTGCAGCGCTTGAAAAAAGATTTGATCGTTCACGAGCGGTTCTGATACGATGGCTTCAGAAATATACTACTTTAGGGTTATAATTGCAGTCATTGCGAGGCGCTTTTTGTCCCGCTTTTCGGGACTCCGTAAGGCGGAGCCGAAGCAATCTCTTGGTTCTCAAAGGATTGCTTCGCTGAGAAACGCTCGCAATGACATTACAAATCAACCCAAAACGAGTATATCTCCAATACAGAGAAGCCTTCGACTACTGGGTTTCTCTAAAAATAATCCTTCCAACGGATTGATGAACCCAACGGATAAAGTTTTAAACAGTTGGGTTCATCTATCCGTTGGCGATAAAAAAAATGTAATCCACAACGTTATTGGTTGGTTTATTTTCATTAGCTTTGCTGCTATCGTTCTATGGAAAGGCGTTTTGCCATCTTTACAAAATGCCCGTGGCGATTTCGCCAATTACTATACCGCGGCGCGCTTGGTCGCGGACGGCCAACCGCTCGAGCGCGCCTATCGCGATTTTGTCTGGTTCCAAAAGCAAATCGACCGTTACGGCATCTCGCATCAGCTCGGCGGTTTTATTCCGCATCCACCGCCGACCGCGTTGGTGATGCTGCCACTGTCGTTTTTTGAGCCGCTCGCCGCGAAAAGATTGTGGATCGGCCTCAACCTCGTGCTGGCCCTCGGCATCGTTGTTTTAATAACCAGAATAACGGCTCTGCACTGGCTGCCGGTGGCGATTATTTTTCTGAGCACGGGCTTCGGACTCATCAACAATTTTCTTTTCGGCCAAATGTATCTTCTGCTGCTGGCAACGATTGTTGGCGGCCTTTATTTGCAACAGCGCGGCTACCCGCTTCTCGCCGGTATCGCGCTCGGCAGCATGTTGCCGATGAAATACGTTGGCGCGTTCTTTCTCATTTACTTCGCGTGGAAAAAAGAATGGCGTTTGGTGATCGCCGCGGCGATCACGTCCCTGGCTGTCGTCGGTATCTCGTGGTGGCTGCAAGGCGCCGAAGTTTGGCGCGTCTTCATCTCCGAAGTGCTGCCGCGCCATCTGCAAGGCGAAATTCAGGATCCCTTTGCGATCCAGTTTCAATCGTGGAACAGCCTGCTGCGCCGCATGTTCATCTTTGACCCTTCGCGCAATCCACAACCGCCGCTGCCATCGCCGGCTCTTTTTGTTATTTTTAAAAATTTGATACCCTGGCTCTGGCTGGCCGGCTTCTTTTGGATTTATCGCCAAACGGCTTTTTCAGAGCGCCAGCATCAGCGCCTGTTTGAAATCGGCCTCGTGCCGCTGGCGATTTTGCTGATTTCGCCCGGCAGCGCGACGTATCATTTTTTGCTGCTGGGTTTCTCGGTTGCTTGTTTTGTAAAAATTCTGTTGGATTTGCAGCGGCAACGCGACGCCGTTATTCTGGGCGCATTGTACTTGTTGATCAATTTGCCCCACTATCTCAAATTGATCAAATTCGCGACCGGCTGGCTCACGCCGCTTGGCTACGCGCGGCTGTGGCTACTCGTGTTCTTTTTTGTGGTGATTGGTTATTTCTTTCATCGCGCCGCCAATTGGCAATGGCAGATGAAAACAATACGTCGATATTTGCTTGCGGCTACGTTAATCGCAGCCATCATGGTCGCCGCAAATTTTCATCGCGCCGCCGCGAAAGAGCACGATGCCGCTGAGTGGCTGCCGCTGCACGAAAAGGAGTTCGACCGCCACCTCGGCTTGCTGGTCAAAACGCCGGACCTCGGTCACGAGCGTATCGTCTTCTGCTACGGCGAGTTGCTCGACGAGGATTATGCGATCTTCTCAATGGCACGCGACGGCAAGATCGAAGGCCAATGGACGCCGGACACGCCGCAGAAATTTTATGATCCCGACTTGGCTGCCGATGACCAGCGCGTGTTGATGGAGAGCATTCAAAACGGCCGGCCGGAAATCTGGCTGAGCCGCGGCAAAAATCAAACACCGGAATTTCTACTGGAAGGCGAAAATCCGAGTTGGCATGCGGATGGCGAGCGTTTTGCTTTTATTCGAGATGGAAAAATTGGGTTGGTAAGCGTCGAGGTGAACGGTGTGTCCGAGCCAGTGTGGTTACCGGATATGGCGCGCTGTGATGATCTCGCCTTTTCGTCCATTGACAACCGCTTGCTGTTTTGCGAAGAGAAAAAGAGTTCACCGTTCGTGCTCAGTGTGATAGATGTGGCGATCGGTGAAATGGAAATTCTTTTGGAGAGCGAAGGACCATTTGAGCGCCCCGCATGGTCAAGCGACGGCAGCATAATCATTTTTTCATGGAATCGCAACGGCAACCGCGATTTATGGGCGATGGATTTTGCAACGAAGCAGTTGCAACGACTAACGCGCGATCCGGCGATCGACACCGCGCCGATGTGGGATGAAGCCAATCGACGAATCATCTTCGCTTCGGATCGCGGCAGCGGCTTGGAGTGCAGCACGCTGTTTTGGATACCAATGCCGGAAAAATTCGATTAGCCTGTTGCTTGCTTAAATTCTACAGCGGTGAGGCGGGCATCGAAATCGAGAATAATGCGAGGACGCAAATTGAATAAAACGCTCCGACCAAGCAAAAAAGTGCGGTTGGGGTTGATTGCGGTGAACGGGCTCAACTTCCAATCGGCCACACAGATTATGGACGTCCGCCATTTGCGGCTCGTTCCGGCGTCGTCAATCAACTCAAGCCATAAGGGTTTGATGAAATAGATAAAAGGCCGGCTTAAATGTTCTGATGTATATTCGAATTCTTTAGAGTGAACTTTGACAACTCCATTCGCTGCGAGCAGTTCTAATGAACAATAGCAATCCATGGCGCCGGTATCTAAATCTGCCTCGGTATCGAATCGTTTATTTTTGCTTAAAACTGCTATGGATAAGGCAGGATACGCGTCGTCCAGTTCCCTGGTTTTGTGCCAAACGGTCGGACGCTCTTCAATATCAAAGACCCGTGGGTTGATGAAGACAAACGGAAATTGGCCTGTCTTCTCGTAAAGCGCTAGAAAATCTTCGTCTTCCGGATAGGTATCGAGTGTGACGCCATGCATGACAACTTGGCCATCAATTACCACAATCCATTTGGCATTCAGGCGGTTGAGCTGGTTTTCTATCCATCGTTTGTTTAGCTTTTCAGCTTCCGCGAGATAATGGCGCTTTTCGATACGCGGCAGTGATTCATATTCTTCCGGAGTGATGTTGCGGCTGATAAAGCCATCTTCAGATGATTTTGGCATCGTTGTCTCAGCAGCGCCTTGCAGAATCTTTTTAAATGTCGCGAGAAGCTGTTCGCCGTTCTCGTCAAGTTCGCCAACTTCTTCACGAACTTTTTGCATGAGTGTTTCAGTAGTCATATTTTGCCCCGTGAATTGGATTTTCAAATTGACGCCTAAAAATTAAATCTTACTCAAAAGCTAATCAAATTTTTGGAATAATGCAAGTGCTTCCTGAAACCCAACGCATCAAAATCGCCAAATGGATCGATGAGTACGTGGGCCGCTGGTTGATCCGGCTGATTTGCTGGCTGCAACCGGCACAGTCTCGACAGCCCGAGCCGGCAATCGTCGACCGTATTCTCTTTGTGAAATTTTGGGGTATCGGCAGCATCATCCTCGCCGAGCCGGCACTGCGTTATTTGCGAAAAATATATCCGCAGGCGCGTCTCGATTTTTTGACGCTGAAACAAAATCAGGAATTGTTCAAACTTATTCCGCAGGTTGATCGCGTGCATTGTCTCGATTTTCGCCATCTGTGGCGATTTGTGCTCTCGGCAATTTCGCTGATCGTGCAACTGCGCCGGCAGCGCTACGATTTGATCATTGACGCGGAATTTTTTGCCAATTTTTCGGCGCTCGTCTCGCGCCTGGCCAGCCCGCGCTGCTTGGTTGGTTTCTCGCGGCCCGGCGCGAGCAAAAGCCGTTTGCTCGACATCGTCGTGCCTTTTCTTGATGAACAACACGCGGCTGACAATTTTCTGCGACTCGCCATGAAAGATCGGTCGGCGGACATTTCAGGATGGGCACAACCGCAAATTACTTCGCCGCACTCGACAGGCGGGGAAAAGAACTCGGCGCTGAGGCCGTATGTCGTGATGAATGTCAATGCCAGCCCGCTGGCGTTAGAGCGCCGCTGGCCACAAGAGCGCTTCGTGCAGTTGGCACAATGGCTGTTGCAAAGTTACGAGGTTGATTTGGCGCTGATCGGATCATCAGCGGAGAGAGAATACACCGATATGGTTGCCGCCGCTATCGGCAATCCCTACACGGTAAGAAATTTGGCTGGAACCCTGACGCTCGTGGAGCTTGCTGCGTTGATTGAAAATGCCGCTCTTTTTATTTCCAACGACAGCGGCCCGCTGCACCTTGCCGCCGCTTTGCAAAAACCGGTTGCCGGCTTCTTTGGCCCGGAAACGCCTGAACGCTTCGGCCCGCGTTGCGATGACCGCTTGATCTTTTATCTCGATCTGCCGTGCAGCCCGTGCATGAGTGTGGACAACGCGAAGACGGTCAACTGCACCAATCACCTGCGCTGCATGGGAGATTTACAAGTTACACTCGTGATTCCGTCATTGCAGCGCTTTATCGGCCAGCGCGAGTTGTTGCCAAAGCGTGTTGCTAAACATTTTTTAATTGGAGCATGATTTTACGGTAACCAAATAGTCAGTCCTTTCACACGCATGAAATCTCTATCATTTGTGGCGATATGTTTTATGCCATAGGCCAGACAGGTTGAGACGTGGATAGCATCTGAGGAGAGCAACTGATATGAGTTGATGGCAGGATGACCCAAATTGAGGATGGGAAGTAAAATGGTAAAGCCAGATATTGGCATCGAGAAAAATCTCAGTGCCATTAAATTTAGACAAATGTGGCATCAGAGCCAATCCTCGGATTCGACAACCGCGTCTAATTGCGATTGGTTTTGGAGTTTTAAAAGGCCATACATTTGTGAGGCTATAGACTTTCCATTAGAACGGACGATGACTGTAAATTTTTTGCGTTTGGGCAATCGTATTTCAGTCAGCGGTTTTAGCACACCGTTTTCAAAGACTGCGGTGAAAATCTGTTCTGATTTGCGGTTATTCAAAACTTTGCGTTTAGTAGTTGCTAGTTTGGTCGACATGACATGATCTCCTATTAATTTTGCTCGATAGGAAAATACAAAAGAGCCGCAATATAAGCAAGTATTTTAATCAATAATTTTCGAGACGTCTTTTTACAGTTCCGGATCTCGCATGGATGCATTCTTGAAGTCAAAACTGCTTTTGCTCAATCCACCCGGCAAGCACGTCTATTTGCGCGACTATTTTTGCAGCAAGATTTCGCA
>JBOHQZ010000031.1:0-17654 GCA_050732275.1 bacterium | reverse complement strand
AGGTGAGGGTGATGTAGATAAAAAGTGCGCGTAGTAGCGCTGTCAGGCGTCGAGGCTTGGAATTGAGAGAAAGCTTCATCTAACTCGCAGCTTTGTGCCAATGTCAACGTTTTACGCCTGAAGGCGTGACTACGGACGTTTTAACTGTATTTCTCCACGCAAACGTTCATAGACTTCGCGCATAGGCAACTGATGTTGTTGCGCTAGGCTCTTGCAAGTCTCAAATTCGAGTGAAAACGTGACGCGGGGCACTCCGGCAGGTGTTTTCCATTCCGCCAGCTTGATTTCAATTTCGCCAAGCGAGGTTTTACGCTTTTCATGCCAGCGACGCAATTTGTTGCGCCCCACAGGTGAGAGACGAACGCCGAGCGTGGTGGTTTCGGCATAAACGACGGCGAGCACCTCATCAAGTTTCTCCGGCGGTAGCAAGACTGAGAGCAACATTCCCGGACGCCCTTTTTTCATGATAACCGGAATGAGAAAGGCATCCATGGCGCCGGCTTCCAACAAACGCTCGATGACGTAGGGATAGATTTCCGGATTCATGTCGTCGATGTTTGTCTCTAACAGAAGCGCGGTGTCGCCGGTTTCGGAGGCGGCGGTTTCGCCGATGACGAGACGCAGGACATTCGGCAAATTCTCGTGCTCGCGGGAACCGGCACCATAGCCGATTTTTTGTGGCGTAAAAACAGGCCGCTCTCCCGGTTTGGCGAGTGTGGTGAGAATGGCAGCGCCCGTCGGCGTGACTAGCTCGAAATCGATTGGCCCGGGGCGCGAGGGAAAGCCGCGGAGCATTTCGACCGTGGCCGGAGCCGGAACGGGAATAATGCCGTGTTCACATTTAACCGTGCCGCCGCCGAGCGGCAAAGTCGAGACGGCAAACTGCTCAATGCCGAGAAAGTGCAAACCGGCGACGCTGCAAACCACGTCCGTAATCGCATCCACCGCGCCGACTTCGTGAAAATGAATTTTTTCCGGCGTGGTGTGGTGCACTTTAGCCTCCGCCTCGGCAAGGCGGCGGAAAATATGCACTGCTTGATCGCGCACCGGATCAGGCAGATTGACTTTGTGGATGATTTCTTCGATGTGGTGAAGGTGGCGATGCGCATGCTCGTGCGGCGCATGCACATCGACTTTGGTCGCATAAATCTCACCGCGCTTGACTTGGCGGGACTCCAAACGCAATCCGGCAATGCCGAAGCGATCCGCAATCTCTTGCAATTTTTCGAGGGGAACACCGGCATCAACCAACGCGCCGAGAATCATATCACCGCTGGCGCCGGAGACGCAGTCGAAGTAAGCGAGGCGGGGCATAGAAAAGAGGATGGTTTATCGACTTGTATGATAAAATGCTATGACCTTATACGATCTTCCGTAAAAGTCCCCACCCTGAAAAATCCCAATTTTTGTTCAGTCGGCTCTTGTGATAATTCGTGATATTGGTGATAAATCTTCACGCGTCACGCCAGGATATTTACGCATGAATTTCCATACGGAAATTTAATGTTCTGTTGCCGACATTTTCCTGAATTCGGAAGAGATCAAAACTGGTACGATAAGCATGTCGGGAAATTCTTCATCGGGCAGTACCTCGACTATTGCAAATGGATCGCCGAGTTCCATTTGACAATAGCGTTGCAAAGCCTGGCACAACCTCTCAACCTGTGCTTTGCGCTTTCCAAGCCAGACGACTGGTCTATAGAAGCTCATTCGCTTTCCGGCATAATACGCGATATCTCAAACAAATCGTCTTTATTCGTGTCAGGATCAGCGAATAGGAAATCCCATATCGCTTTAAGACGCTTCGTGTAAGGTATATTTTTAAAATTAGGTGAAGCGACGACAACGATAAGCTTATTGCTCTCTTCATCACGTGATATTTCAATAATCGGGGCAGGATCGCCAAGTTCATGCAGGGAGTAACGCAATATGGCTTCGCGTATTCGCTCCACCCGATTCCTGTTTGCAATTATCGTCCCAGCCATGTTATGACTCCGTATTGAGGGTGAAAAAGCCATTCGTCCAAGTCATCTGAATGCACTTTATCCTGTGCATCGGCAGTCTTGTAACGCCAAGTTGCTTTATGGTGGATTGCATTGATAGACGACAAATTCTTGTAAATTTCCTGCAAGCCGGCAACTGTTTTGGAAAGGCCTGTGTAAATAATCAACGTTAGCAAGTCATGTGTTTTGAAAATCGCAGGCAAATTATCAACGTCCAGCCGTTCACAAATTTTGTACTTCAGCCGCGCTTCGACAATATAGCCAGCGATATAAACCGACGTCGTCCATTGCCCCTGGCTGCGCAGCAGATCAAAGTCACGTTTGCGGTCGCGAGCCAATTGCGCAAACTCATCTTTTGTCGTCGACGTA
This sequence comes from bacterium, assembly GCA_050732275.1. Classification (GTDB taxonomy): domain Bacteria; phylum Zhuqueibacterota; class Zhuqueibacteria; order Zhuqueibacterales; family Zhuqueibacteraceae; genus Zhuqueibacter. Next base: position 15,282 of record JBOHQZ010000031.1, on the reverse strand, counting down.
AATGTTGACAGCTCTACCATTAGTTCCTCCATCCTTAATTTAATCATTCTCCGATAAATTGCAACACTATTTCTCTCCGCCTCGGCCGGTTGTCAAAATCAATCAGCACGATCTGTTGCCAGGTGCCAAGCAGGAGCTGGCCGCTTTCAAACGGCACGACGAGTGAAGCGCCGAGTAGGGCCGCTCGTACGTGGGCGTAACCGTTGCCGTCGCCCCAAGTAGCGTCATGATGGTAGCGAATATTCATCGGCGCGAGTTTCTCGAAAGCGGCGGGCAAATCTTTGAGCAAGCCCGGCTCGTATTCGATAGTCGTCACCCCGGCCGTGGAGCCGGAGACGAAAACCGTGACGGTGCCACCTTGCAGGCCGGACTTTTTCAGGGCATTGCGAACTTGCGAAGTAATGTCGTGGATATCGGTGAAGCCCTTGGTGGATAGAAAAATTTTTTCGGTTTTGATAGGCATGGCGATTTTAAAAATGGATTGGTGGATGGATGGATAGCTGGATTGTTGAGGTGATGGAGTGTAGGATTATTGGATTTATGGATCACTGGAGTAATGGAGTTTTGGAGTATTGGACTCCATTACTCCAACAATCCATCACTCCACTACTCCATCACTCCGCGGCTTGTTCTTCCCACGGCGTCATGAACTTTGTCATCTCGTGAAAGTTGATGAAGCGCGTGCGGATTTCGTCTTCGCGCAAATCTCGCAAACGGCCGATGCTGAAATCTTCGACGACGAAGCTGGCGAATGTGCTGCCGTAAATGATGGCCTGGCGCAAAGCGTCTTCGTCAATACGGCGGCACTTGGAGAGATAACCCATAAAGCCGCCGGCAAAAGTGTCGCCGGCGCCGGTCGGATCGAAGACATTTTCCAAAGGAAACGCCGGCGCATAAAAGAACCGGTCGTCCGTGATCATGATAGCGCCGTGCTCGCCTTTTTTGACGACGATGATCTTTGGACCCATCGCGCGGACCTGGCGCGCGGCTTTGAGCAAATTATGCTCGCCGGAAAGCTGGCGCATCTCGGAATCATTGACCAGCAACACGTCGATACGTTTCAACACGCGTGCCAGCTCTGCCGGTGTACGTTCGATCCAGTAATTCATCGTGTCAAGAGCGACAAGCTGCGGCTGCGATATTTGCTCCAAAACGCTGAGCTGCAAATCCGGCCCGATGTTGCCAAGAAATATAAACGGCGTGTCGCGATATTTTTCCGGTATGCGCGGATTGAAGGTTTCAAAAACATTAAGGTGCGTAAACAGCGTGTCGCGCGAATTCAAGTCAAAACCGTAACGCGCGCCCCAGCTAAAACTTTTCCCCGGCTTGATCTCGAGACCGTCGAGATCGACGCCACGGCTGCGCAGGAAAGCAATTTCGGAGGATGGAAAATCTTCACCAACCACACCCACCAAATTGACCTGCGTGAAATGGCTCGCCGAAACGCTGCAGAAAACCGCGGTGCCGCCGATCGCATTTTCCACCGTGCCAAAAGGCGTTTCAACGGTATCCAGGCCCAAAGAGCCAATGACCAACAAACTCATGGTTATCCTTTCGTGATGCAGTGCAGAACTTGTTGCTGGTTGCTTGTTGTTTGCGTTTAGAAGATGTTCCTGCAACGGCTTGGCCGTTGCATTTAAAACGCAGACAAATTCATAATACCGTTATGCCACAAAACCTCGGCCAAGCCGAGGGTGGAACACTTTTCGGACAGACATGAATTAGCAAGCAGCAGCGAGCAGTCAGTTCACATTTTTTCCGGAGCGGTAATGTTGAGTAAACGCAGCGCATTGGCGAGCACGATGCGAACGCCTTCCACCAAACGCAGGCGCGCTTGTGTCAACGCCGCGTCTTCGCTCACCACCCGATGATCGTGATAGAAATGGTGAAAAGTCGCGGCAAGCTCTTGCAAAAAAAGCGTGATCCGGTTCGGCTCGAGAAATTGTGCGGCTTTGGAAACGGCCTCGGGAAACTCGGCGAGCTTTTTTATGACCGCCAATTCTTCGGGAGTCTTGAGCAAGCCCAAATCATAATGCTCGGCAACCGCAATGCCCTTTTCAGCCGCATGCGCGAGAATGTTGCAAACCCGCGCGTGCGCATATTGCACGTAATAAACCGGATTCTCGTCCGTTTGCTTTTTCGCCAGGTCGATGTCAAAATCCATCGGCGTGTCGAGCTTGCGCATGAGAAAAAAGTAGCGGGCCGCATCGACGCCGACTTCGTCAATCAACTCAGCCATTTCGACGATATTGCCGGCGCGTTTGGACATTTTCACGACTTCACCGCCGCGCAGCAAATTGACCTGCTGAATGATGCGCACTTGAAAGCTGTCTTTCTCATAACCGAGCGCTTCCATCGCTGCTTTCATGCGCGCGACGTGGCTGTGATGATCCGGCCCCCAAAGATCATACAGTTGATCGAAACCGCGGCGATACTTATCCATGTGATAAGCAATATCACCAAGAAAATAAGTCGGCTCACCGTCGCTTTTGAGCAGAACACGATCTTGCTCGTCGCCAAATTGGGATGAGCGAAACCACAGCGCGCCCTCTTTTTCGTAGCTCAAGCCTTTTTCGGCAAGCCGGCCGAGCACTTCCTGTTGGCGATTGCCGGCAAGCAGGCTTTCCTCGCTGAACCAGAGATCAAATTTAACCCGAAATTTTTCCAGCGTCTCGCGTTGCGCGCGAATCATCCGCTCCAGCGCGATTTGCGTCAATTGATCGCAGCGCGCTTCCAAAGCGAGCGACGCAAAGCGGTCGCCGAACTCGTCGCGAATCGACGCGGCCAAATCTTTGATGTACTCGCCGTGGTAGCCGTCTTCCGGAAATGGCTCGCCGATGCCGAACAGCGCCATGTACCGCGAGCTGACCGAATAGCCGAGCATGCGCACGCGCTGGCCGGCGTCGTTGATGTAAAACTCCCTCTTCGCTTCGGCGCCAACGGCGTGAAAAAGATTGACCAGCACATCGCCAATCGAGGCGGCGCGGGCACTGACCACATTCAACGGGCCGGTCGGGTTGGCGCTGACAAATTCCATGTTGATGTTCTTGCCAGCACCCCATGTGGAGCGACCGTAACGCTCGCGCGTTTGCAGAACTTCCGCTAAAACATTTTGCCAATAACCCGCGCTGAAACGAAAATTAATAAAACCCGGCCCGTCGATGCGAATCTCTTCAATCACGTCGCGGTCGTATTCCAGCGCGTTCACAATTTCTTCGGCAATAAGGCGCGGCGCTTTTTTCAGCGTTTTCGCCAGCCCCATGGCGACCGGCGTGGCGTAATCGCCAAAGCCTTCCTGCCGCGGGCGCCCGACGCTAACCGCCTCAATCGGCCAGCCCTGCTTCTGCATCAGATCGGAGAGCAGGCCGTGCAAATAATTTTCCGCAGATTGATTCATGCTTTTATTTACTCCGAAAAGACCATCCCCAGCTTGCGGCATAAAACTTTTTCTCGTTCGCTCCGCTATGGCGGGAGCAGTAGAATTAGATTGCGGCCCCTCGAAGTTTTTTGAGGATTCGTCGCGGATTTCTTCGATGGCGGCGTCGCCCCACAATCGCTCGAGGCCGTAGTAATCACGCGTTTCCGGTTGAAAAACATGTACCACGACGTCAACAAAATCAATCAACACCCATTGATTGCGCTCGCGCCCCTCGATATGCCAGGGCCTGATGTTTTCCTTTTTTAACTCATCGACAACGTGCTCGGAAATGGCGCGGACGTGCGAATCGGCGCTGCCGGTGCAAATCACAAAAAAATCGGCGATGCTGGTCAAGCGGCTGACGTCAAAAATTTTGATGCCGGCGGCCTTTTTTTCCAACGCCAGCTCTGCCGTACGGCGGGCCAGCCTTGCGATATTTTGATGAACGGGGCGCGCCGGCCGCGTCGCTTGCGGCTTGTCAAGCTGCATTAATTCAACGGCGTCTTTCCGAGAATTTGATTTTGCCATAAACCTCCACAATTCGGATGAGCCTGGCCTGCCAATGCTCTTAGCAGGCCAGGGCTGGAATCAAAACGGAAAAGCTTTTGTAGCCGGGTTTTCCGGATCATCCCGATTATTTTTCAAGTACCGTTGTGGCGCACGACAACAGCGCGTAACATCTTTTCTGCCAGCGCTAAAACTTCAGCCGGCAGAATCTCCTGCATGCAGCGGAAATGGCCGCGCGGACATTGGCGATAACCGAGATGGCTGCATGGCCGGCAATTCAAATCACGATTCTCGACGACGCGCGAGGTGGAAAGCTGCGGGAAAAAACCCAACTCACGCGTCGTGGAACCGAAAATGGCCACCAACGGCGTGCCAACAGCTTCGGCGACGTGCATAAGGCCGGAATCGTTGGCGACCAGCAATTGGCAACGCTTGATCACGGCAGCGGAGGCCAATAGTGAAAGCGTGCCGGTCAAATCGATAAAACGCGCTCGCCTTTGATCGGAATCCGCAGAGAGCTTTTGTGCCGCCTCCACACCCTTTGCCACAATCTTGGCGAGGCCGGCATCTTGCGGCCCGCCAAGAATGACCATTTGATTCCCCGAAAGCAAAAACTGTGCTGCCAACTCGCCAAAATATTCTGCCGGCCAGCGCTTGGTGAAATAACCGGCGCCCGGGGCCAGTCCGATCAAAGGCACGCCGGGTTGCCAGTTGTTCTTTGCCAATGCGCGTTCCGCTTCTTGCTCTTCCCTCTCGCTCCAAAATAACTCCAGCCATCGGCCCGAACCAGACGCTGGTGCTGCCATAATTTCCAACGATGCGGCGGCAGCGAGATAACGCTGATAAATCGGCGGTATCGCGCGCATACAATTAATTTTGGCTTTGACAAAAAACCAGCGCCGCCAGATGTGCTTGCGATGCCGCAAAACCTGGCGCGGTTTGGCGGCATAAGCCAAATAGCGCGAGCGAAAATTTTTATGAATATCCAACACGACATCGTAATGCTCGTGCCGCAAGCATTTTCCGAGCGCCCGCAGCTCAGTCCATCCGCCAGACGGATTCAATTCGTAGAGATGATCGATCTCCGGATGATGGCGCAGCGCCTCGGCGAAATCGGCTTTTACCACAAAATCCAATTTTGCCAGCGGATGCTTTTGGCGCAGGGCGCGAAGCAGAGGCGTGGCCAACAAAATATCGCCCATCGCGCTGAGCCGAATGATGAGAATCTTTTGCGGCGACGCTGGATGCACACTCAAGTGGCTTGCACCGAAAGTCAAACTTCATTCATAGTGAGCGCCGGCTACGGAGAGCGCCGTTTAAACCAGGCGATCGTGCTCGTAAGTCCCTCTGCGAGATTCACGCGCGGCTGCCAGTCGAGCAATTGTCTGGCGCGGGTGATATCGGGCTGGCGGATTTGCGGATCATCCACCGGCAACGGCTTGGAGACGATCGGGCTTTTGCTGCCGGTCACTTTGATCACCATTTCCGCCATCTCTTTGATCGTCATCTCGTGGGGATTGCCGATGTTGACCGGCTCGTGATAATCGGAGACCAGGAGCCGGTATATGCCCTCGACGAGATCGTCGACGTAGCAAAAGCTGCGGGTTTGCGAGCCATCGCCAAAAACCGTGAGCGGCTCGTCGCGCAGCGCCTGCGGAATGAAAGTCGGGATGGCGCGGCCATCCTTGGGACGCATGCGCGGGCCGTACGTGTTGAAGATGCGGACGATCTTCGTATTCACGCCGTGATAACGGTGATACGCCATGGTCAAGGCTTCGGCAAAACGCTTGGCCTCGTCGTACACGCCGCGCGGGCCGACCGGATTGACGTTGCCCCAGTAATCTTCGCGTTGCGGGTGCTCCTGCGGATCGCCATAAACTTCGGAGGTGGAAGCGAGCAGAAAAGCCGCTTTTTTTTCTTTGGCCAGCCCCAGGGCTTTGTGCGTGCCGAGCGCGCCGACTTTTAAAGTTTGAATCGGCATTTGCAGATAATCCTTTGGGCTTGCCGGCGAGGCAAAATGGAGCACGTAATCAATCGACCCATCGACATAAATATATTCGGTCACATCATGTTTGATGAATTTGAATTGCTCGACGTGGATGTACTCGATATTGGCAATGGAACCCGTCGATAAGTTGTCCATGCAAATGACTTCGTGCCCTTTTTTGAGCAAGTATTCACAGATGTGGGATCCAAGGAATCCGGCTCCGCCGGTAACGAGTGATCGTGGCATAGTTGCTTCTCCTCATGCTGTGCGTCAAATTTTGTACGTTCAAAAAATTTCCAATTTTTCTTGCAGCGCTTTAGTCGCGCGCCATTGCAGTTTCTCCTCATCGAAGTAAATGATCATGGCCTCGACTTCCGGCAAAGAATCTGCCATGGCGATTCCCCGTTCCGGCCCCAAAACGAAAAGAGCCGTGGAAAGCGCGTCCGCCTGAATTGAAGTTTTCGCCATCACCGTTGCGCTCACCGCTCCCCTCGCCGGGTAGCCGGTGCCCGGATCGATGATGTGATGGTAGCGTTTGCCGTCCTTTATAAAAAAACGCTCATAGTCGCCGCTGGTCGAAACGGCGCCGCCGTCAAGCCGGAAACGCCCGAAAAATTTTTTTTTCTCCACGTCGATCGCCGTATTACCAATCGTATCAGCGCGAGGATGGCGAATCCAAATATGCCTGCGGCCGCCGGTCATCGGCGAGGCTATGACGCGCAAATCGCCGCCGGCGGTGATCATGGCATCGCGAATGCCGGCTTCTACCAGCGCATCGAGGCCGCGGTCGACCGCATAACCTTTGGCGATGCCGCCGAGATCGATAGCCATGCCGGGTTGGCGAAAGCGGACAAGCCTGTTCTTGATACTGGCAATTCCATTAGCCGCTGTATTGGCCAGCGCCAAATTATGAAAATTCACCGAAGGCAAACGCGTTGCAATTTTTTCCGGCGCGGGCACACCGGCGGAGTCGGTGCCAATTCCCCACAGCCGCAAAATCGGCGCGACCGTGACATCGAAGGCGCCGGCAGAAATTGCCGCCGCCCATTGCGCCGCACGCAGCACGGTGTCGACATCGGCTGACACTTCCATTTCACCACCGGCGGCGCCGCAACGGTTGATCGCCGCGACTTCGCTGTCTTGGCGATAAGACGACATCAACGAATCAAGCCGCGCCATTTCTGCAAACGCGGCGGCGATGGCGCGACGGATGGCCGGTTCTGCCGCCGGGTCTGGCGTATAAACGTTGATGGATACCAGCGTGTCCATCAACACGCGGCTCTCTTGAATCGTTTGCACTTCCTGTTGGCATCCCCAAAACAGAATCGGCCAAATAGGAATTAACGAGTGCGAGATTTTTCGAGGATATATTTTCAATGCTCCCTCGTCGTAATGAAGCGCACGAGATGGACCAGCGACATTTTGAACGGCGACTCTTCGTACGGATCGAGCAACGTGATCGCTTCATTGGTGAAGCGTTGCGCCGTTTGCATGGCGTAGGTGACGCCGCCGTGCCGCTCGATAAAATTGACAATGTCGCGATAATCGCTTTTGCGCGATCGCCAGCTTCCGCCGCGCTGAATGAGCCGGACGATCGCTTTCGCCTCCCGCTTTTCCGCCTGCTTCAAGGCATGGAGCAGCGGCAGGGTGATTTTGTTTTCGCGAATGTCGTTGCCGATGGGCTTGCCGGTGCGGCTTTCCTCGCCGAGCAGATCGAGAATGTCGTCGCGAATTTGAAAAGCGATGCCGACTTTTTCGCCAAACTCGCCGAGGCTTTCAATCGCGGCCTCGCTCTGCCCGCCGGCCAGCGCGCCGAGCTGGCAGGCGGCTGCCAGCAGCGCCGCGGTTTTGTCGCCGATCAGCCGAAAATAAATCTCCTCCTCCATCCAATAATCGCGGCTGCGCTCCACTTGCAGCAGCTCGCCCTGGCTCATCCGCTCGGCGGTGCGCGAGATGATCGAGAACGTTTTGAGATCGCCGAGGTGCAGCATCGCCGACAACGATTTTGAAAAGAGGTAATCTCCGATGAGCACGGAAATTTTGTTTTTCCAAATCGAATTGATGGTGGGGAATCCTCGCCGGCGGTAGGAGTCGTCCACCACGTCGTCATGAACCAAAGTCGCGGTGTGCAGCAATTCGAGAATCGCCGCGGCCTTGAGGCGCTTGCCGTCGAAACCGTTCTGCCCGGTTTCGTTTGACATGGCGTCTGCCGCAACCCACCCCTCTTCGCGGCCCGAGAAACTCTCGCCGGCGCCGTTCACGGGTTTTGCTGCCGATAGCTGCAAATGGCTCACGAGCAAAACCAGCACCGGCCGCAATCTTTTGCCGCGATGCGAAATGAGATAGTGAACGACTTTGTCGATGAGAAAAATGTCGGATTTAAGAATGGCTTTGAACTCTTTTTCAAACGCCTCCAAATCCTCCTTAATGGGGTCGATAATTTCTTTCAGCCGCACAGCGCGTCAAGTTGGGTTGAAAATTTATATTTGGCCAAATGTGATTATGCCGTGGCGTATTCGGTATATCGCCGCACATCGGGAGCATAAAATCCCAGGACAATACGGTCTTTTGATATTCCTGCCGTGACGAGATCGTTGGCAATGCCGTGCTCAGTGCCGTCGCGCTGAATCCACACCTTGCCATCGATAATATCGATGTGAATAAGGCAACCATGAATCCGCTTGACTCTTTGCCAACCGATAGATACGATGAGATAGCGGTCGGCTTCGCGATCAAAAACCGTTTCATTGTGAATTTCCCCATGCGCATACTGGCGTTGAACATATTTCGTCAGTACATTTTTGACAATTTGGCGATAGGTGTCTATGGTATCCATTTTACAATCACCTCTGCTTTTGGGTCAAAAATGATCAGTTGGAGGCGCTGGTTCTCTAACAGCACTTCGCCGATAGGTTCTTCAAACACATCTACAAAAACAGCCTCGCGGATGGCAAGATACAACTTGCGTTCGGGTTCGGTGCGGGCTAAAATGTCGTGATAAAGGATAAACTGCCCCACTGCGTTTCTCAGGTCCTCCACCTCCGATGGGCTGACAAAACTCTTCTTCGACGGCGATCTTTTGTCCCGCCTTTTCCGCCGCCAAGAGTTTCTCTGCACCCAAATCAATATACAAGTCTTTGAGACCCCATCTGAGTATAAAAGGATCGTGCGTGATAGCCCAACCATCTTTGCTGAGAGCGTTTTTCACGCAATCGTGGTAGATATCTCTAGCTGACATATTTTTCACGCCACTAATGGAATCGGCGGCTTCTCTATGGAAGTGATTGGCACCGTCTCCGCCAATGAAGGCATATACCTTGAAACTTTCAGAATTTGGTTTACAGGCGGCGCCGTGATAATTTCAATTACGGACTCTTGCCACTCCGGCTCAAGCTCGTGCAAGCCGCTCAAAGGGAAGTGGCGAGGCCCTAACTTGGTTAATTGCACCAACATGGAAAAATCCATAAGCGTTAAGCCGATTGCTCTTTTTCTCGGCGCGGTTAAAACGCAGCAAAATATCGTCATTCAATTCAACCGCTGCCGTTGCTTTTTCTCCTGATGAAAACAAGATATACAAGACATCGGCTTTTTGTCGTAAGAATAAGCTGGTATTGGGTTCATGTCTTGCCACCTTTACAAATAATGTACGCATTCACCAAGAGTTTGTCAATGAGAAATTTTGCCGGCGGTCTTAAACAAAAAAGTCCCGCCGCCTGGCTTCAGGCAGCGGGACTTTAAACTAAATCGATACCAACTTACTCGTCGCTTCTTTTCAGCCTACTGTGCGTTCGGATTCTCCATCGTCATGGACATGGTTGGCTTGGCAAAAACGTCGTCGGCCACGCCCGTGTTATGCTTCGTGTCTTTTAAAGTTAATTCAAATGCCATGTTGCCTTGAGCGTCGTAGCTTGTGACTTTCTTCGGCATCATGAAGCCGTCGTGCGGCGCAGGATCGGCAAAAGTCATGGAAAAAGTTTGTTTCTGACCGCTCGCCGGATCGGTTCCTTCGCCTTCCATCCGTTCCACCAAGCCGGTTTGGGGATCGCAAAAATTCTTAGAGACGTTGTTAAACCGATCCGTGACTTGAATCACATGGTAGGTCTTGCCGTTCATCGTCGTATCGGCCGACATCGCCAGTTTCATGCCCTTTTGGGAATAATTGTGCCATTGATCGATCCAGGTTTCCGCTAGCGTAGTGTTTTCCTGGATTTCCGCTGGCGACATGTCCTTAGCTTGCCCCATCATGAGCATCCAGCCGTTGGCCCCGTCGAATCCCGAGGCCATGACCGTGGTGCCGTCGGATCCCTTGGTCTCGAACTTGATCTTATTCGGCCGTTTGTAGGTGATGATCATCTCGGCAGCCACCGTCACTATCGAATCGCCTTGTGGCATCACCATTTTACCATCCCAAGTCGAAACTTGATCCTGAATCGCGGCCAGTTTTTCGGCGCCGCCGTAGGTCTGCACCATTTTGTTGACCACGCTATCGACCGTGGGTTTCTGCGCGCAGGCCGCGAATACCAGGCTCGCTGCTATGGCGAGCGTTACAATAATTCGTTTCATGCTTCCTCCTCGTCGTTACATTTGAGAAAATAAATTGCCTTGGGGCTGGAAAAATTTTAAAAATTTTCCACCCCAAAAAATACGAACGGTTGCTTACACTGTCAATATAATCTTTTTGAGATCGAAAAGCAAGCAGGTTGTGCGAGAAGAGGTAATGCCTCAGTCACAGGGGGAAAATCGTAGCGCAGTCTTCCAGACTGCAGACAAGATGTCTGCGCTACCCCCCTTCACTGAGGGAATACGAGAAGAGAGTTATAAAACCGAGACCTAAAACTGTGTCGAGCACGTCATTTCCTGCCGGCGCGCGAAATGACAACCCATTCAAACAATCGCAAAACGCTATAAATCATTTGAGAATCGCCAAATCAATGCGTCAACGCGCTTGAATCGCCGGATGGCGCCGCGTCAATCTTGGGCAAAGTGAAATAGATGGTCGTGCCCTCGCCAAACTTGGAATGCAGCCGCACCAGGCCCTGGTGATTTTCCACAATGCGGCGGACGATCGCCAGGCCGACGCCGGTGCCGGAAATCTGGCCGACGTTGGGCCCGCGCTGGAACAAATCGAACGCCTTCGCCCGAAACGCCGACTCCATGCCCATGCCGTTATCACGCACCCAAAACACACAAAATCGCGGCTGTTCCTCCCAGCCGATCTCGACGCGCAGCGAGACCTCGGGCCGGCGATATTTCACGGCGTTGCCGATCAGATTTTCGAAAACGATTTTTAGCTCGGCGCTGTCGGCGAGCAGGATAGGCGGCTCCGCCGCTTGGCGCGGCAAAACGAATTCCGCTTCGCCGGATTGGCCGAGCAGACGCATTTCATCGACAAGGTTTTGCGCCAGCTCTATAACGTTGACGCGCTCGAGCTTGAGCGGCGCGCGGCCCAAGTGTGAAAATTCCAGCAGCGCAAGAACCATTTTCTCCATGGCCGCGGCGTTTTTTCGAATGCGCTCGAGAAAATGCCGATGCTCGATCTCGAGCGAGGGCCCGACTTCTTCTTCCAGAATATTTGCAAATCCCTGAATCGAGATCACCGGCGTCTTCAGATTGTGGCTGATCACATAAACGAAATTTTCCAGATCTTCCATCGAGCTGCGCCGCAAGCCGTCGAAATAGGCTTCGTCTTTTTTGAGCCGCTGATTGAGGCAGACCTTTGCCAATACCTGCGCAACATGGGCCGCAAAGGCGCGCAACTTCGCCATATCGAGGCCATCAAGCTCCTGCGGATTGCGCGCGTAGAGACTGAGCAGCGCGATAGGCGTGTTGTAAGCATTGGAGTTTTTCGCGGCAAGCGGATCGAGAAAAATCGGCAGGCCGAAATAAGCAAGAATGTGTTCGCCTGCCAACATCGCTTTGGCGTCTTCCGAAAAAATACGGCTCTTGGCTATATCATATACGACAATCGGTTGATTGCGCAGCAAACGCTTGACGATGCCGCGCGTCGTGCGGAGCGGCAATCCCGGCCAATGGCCCTTTGCTATTGCCGGTGATGAGATCGAACTCTCGCTTGCTGCCGCGCCGCCTTTTGCACCGAAATGTGAAAGCGCAGATTGTTCCAACTCACCCGCCGTCGTCACCTCGAAAGTGGTGGCGCTGGCTGCGGGTAGCGCTAGCAACCGCATCGCTGTTTCTGCGATCTTTTGCAACGCCGCCTCCAAATCCGCGGCTGCCCCCAGCGCGTCGCTGCCCTCAGCAAATTCTTGAAAGCTGTGAAGCTTCTGCTCCCGCTCTTGCAACAACTGCACTTTGTGAATGCCCGCCGTCAATAGATCGGCCAACGCCACGAGCCAATCACCACCAGCTGAAAAAGCATTTTCCCGGTGGCTGGCGATGGCGAGACATCCGAAAATGGTCTTGGGCTTCAACTTGCCATTTTGAACATCTGGCGAATAAAATGAGGGAGAAGCGTCGCTGGCAAGCGTGCTGCAATCGTGCAGCGGCACGAGCAAAGCCGAGGTATAATGCTGCTTTGTCCAAAACGCAATCGCGTTTTGCCGCTGCGAAGCCGCGCCATTGGCATCGTTTTGGCGCTTCTCCAGAGATGGATTTTCTCGCAGCAGCTTCGGCGGGGTGAAATTATTAAATGGAGGGTCGAGGCTCGAGCTTTGATTGTCACGCGCCGAACCGGGCAGCCCATTCGTTGCCGTCGCGCCGGCCCAATTGGGAAAAAGCAACGGCCACAATTTTGCTGGGACGTGCGCAAGAAAACGCCGGCCTTCCGGTAATTTCACGGCGCGATCGAACCGGCGAAAGGGCATTTGTGCCGTTGGCGAGAAAATCTGGTTGGGGAGGGCGACAAACTTCGTGCGGACGAATTTGGCGTCAGCGGTACGCATCGCCAAACTCATGATACGGTCAGGCCACATCAAACGCACGATCTCGGCCACACGGCGGAACAACTCTTCCAACGTCACTGCCAGGTTGATCGCTTCACAGACGCCTCGAAAAAGCCCCTGCCAATTATCGGTACGATCTGGCGCAGCGGAACGTTGGTGAAAAACGCCTTCGTTTTGCATCGGCATCTCCAACCACGAAGGCTCGAGCATGGAAGATTCCTTTCTTGCCATGGCTGTAACCTATCGGTTTCACCGTTGTAAACTCTTCTTCGTGGAAACAGCTACAAGCTAACCGATTTCTGCTTGAAAAGCAAGCGCGAAAAGCCATGTTAAGAATTTTTAACGATTGGCAAAGATGGCCGTTTAAAATCTTGCTTGACTTTCAGGCTAATTTTTAGTAACATAAGATGATTTTAGCTGGAAACTAACCGAAAAGCCTACGCCCGTATATGGCCAAAATTGACGAAACAAAAGAACGAACAAGCTACCTGAAAAACTTTTTGACCATGATTCTTGGCGCGTTGATTATTACGATCGGAGGCGTGGCGAATCTTTTCTTGACTGAAAAGCTCGGCGTGATATTTGGATTGGGAATTATCTCGGTAGGAACATTGTTTTACGTGGCGTTGCGTTTGATGATACAAATAGAAAAGCACTTAAAAGATCTTGGAGAATTGTAATGGCAACAATTGCAATCGTTTTCGTGTTTGTGCTGTTTTGGATTGTTATTTTATATGGTTCCATAAAGGTTGGCAATTATCAGCCAAAAGATAAAAAATAACAAGCCCGCACAGTTACCGCATGCACCTCATCAAATATTCATGAAGTTTGCTGGATTTCACCCCAACGCGGACAAGCTCGAAAGTGACTTTGAACGGCCGTTATCAATGAACTTGTCCGGATGAATTAAGGCCAAAGGATGTTTTATCCGCCGGTTTTAGCTCATCCGTTGGAGTTCATTGCTTTTTCTGCAAGACCCTCACTCTTTACCGACTACTCCAACTCCTCATACGCCACCAACGTTAGAAACTCGACGAAATTTTTTGCCGTCACGAGTTGATCAAAAAGCTGGCGAGCTAATTCATACTTCCCTGCTGCAAATCTCGCCGCGCCCACCATCGACTCGATCTTCCCCATTTCTTCCGACAACAAGCTGCGATACAATTCCGTCGAAATCTGCCTCCCGTCAGCGAAAGCGGCATTGGCGTGATGCAGCCATTGCCACACCTGCGAGCGAGAAATCTCCGCGGTTGCCGCATCTTCCATCAAATTGTAAATACCCACCGCGCCGCTGCCCTGAAGCCAGGCTTCCAAATACTGAATGGCGACGTTGATATTGCTGCGCAGCCCGGCCTCGGTGATCTGGCCGCCAGAAATGTTGAAATTCAGCAAATCCTTCGCTGTCACTTGAACCTCTTCACGCAGCCGCTCTTTTTGATGCGGGTTCTTTCCCAACAGTTTGTCAAAAGGTTCTTTGGCGACGGCGGCCAAATCGGGATGTGCCACCCAGGTGCCGTCGAAACCGTCACGCGATTCGCGTTCTTTGTCTTCGCGGACTTTCGCAAGAGCGATTTCGTTGACTTGGGCGTCTTTCCGGCTTGGAATAAACGCCGCCATGCCGCCGATGGCGTGCGCGCCTCGCTTGTGGCAAGTCTTTACCAACAACTCGGTATAAGCGCGCATGAAGGGAACGGTCATGGTGATCTGCGCGCGGTCGGGAAAAACAAAATCGGTTTTGTTGCGAAATTTTTTGATGATGCTAAAAATATAATCCCAGCGGCCGGCGTTGAGGCCGGCGAGGTGATCGCGCAGCTCGTAAAGAATTTCCTCCACCTCAAACGCCGCCAAAATCGTTTCGATGAGCACCGTGGCTTTGATCGTGCCGGCCGGAATTTTAAGCTCATTTTGCGCCATCACAAACACCTCGTTCCACAGCCGCGCTTCCAAATGGCTCTCCAATTTTGGCAAATAAAAATACGGGCCGGTGCCTTTTCCCATGAGCCGCTCGGCGTTATGGAAAAAATACAAGCCGAAATCGAATAGCGAACCGGACATCGGCCGGTCATCAATCACAACATGCTTTTCATCGAGATGCCAGCCGCGCGGACGCACCATCAGCGTGGCAACTTTCTCGTTCAATTTATATTGTTTGCCTTCCGGACTCGTGAAAGAGATTGTGCGCTCGATGGCATCACGCAAGTTGAGGTGTCCTTGAATCATGTTTTGCCACGTCGGCGAGTTGGCGTCCTCGAAGTCCGCCATGAATACGTTGGCGCCGGAATTGAGCGCGTTGATCATCATTTTCCGCTCGACCGGCCCGGTGATCTCGATGCGGCGGTTTTGCAAGTCCGCCGGAATCGGCGCGACTTTCCATGCCGCATCATCACGAATGCCTTTAGTTGCAGGCAGAAAATCCGGCATGATGCCAGCGTCAAGCTCGGCTTGCCGCCCGACGCGCTTCTGCAGCAGCT
>JBOHQZ010000030.1:0-17882 GCA_050732275.1 bacterium | reverse complement strand
CCGAATTTTTGGATGCATCAACTCAGTTATGAAAAGACCCGCCAGGAATTTCTTCTCGACGTACCGACGTTCGAACGCAAAGCGCGCGAGCTGCTCGAACAAATAAAGTGATGCTGAGACGATGAAATTGCAAAAGACTTCGTTGCTCGCGACAGGCTCTTTGCTGAGCGCGCTGCTCTCATTTGACGAAGCTTGCGCAAAACCAACGAGCAGAAGGATATCGCGCATTTTGTTGTGGATTGCCGCTTTGCTCACACTCGCGCTCGCTGTCTTTCCCTACTTCATTCCTTATTTATCGTTCTAACTGTTCTCAGGAATCTCCTGGCCAAATTGGAGCAAGTATCCATTATTGTCATAGATGGCGAATTCTCTCATGCCATACTCAAAATTCTCGATGGGGTAGCAAATCTTCGCCTTATCCTTCAACTGCTGCCACATGGCGTCAACGTCGTCACAATTAAGATAGAGTGAGCCGGTAAACGCCGGCTTGTCGAACGGGTTCATGCTCATTCGGCAGCGCAAACATGATTTTCACGCCATCCCGATTGACGGACGCCCAGCCCCACTCCTCACTCAGCGCCTGGCATTGGAAGCCAAGAAACGTTGTGTAGAACTCCACTGATTCTTTGAGGTCTTTTGTCCAAAGCATGGGAGTCAGGTTTTGAAGTTTCATATTCAATCCTTTCAATGCTATTTGCAACGCTGCCGAGTTAAACGGAGCGAAACGTTCGATACCAGTAGCTGATTGGGCCGGCGTGACGAAACCCGGCGCGTTGATACATCTCGTAGCCCTCGCCGGATGCGAGCAGCACTGCGGCCTCGCCTCCGTGCTCACGAGCGAAGTGGCAGGCGTGGCGCATCAGTGAAGTAGCGATGCCTTGCCGCCGAAATGATTGCAGCGTTCCCACATCGTGGAAGCCAACAAGCGCTCCGTGCATGAACATCGTGCAGGCGCCTACGGGTTTGCCGTCGCGCCATGCAACGAGGTCCCACACGCGACGCGGACTTTTTTGGTTTAGGTAATCAAGACGGGAAAGCTCAAAGCGCCGCAATTTCGTGCGAATGTCGCCGAAATAAGGATGCGGATGCTTGGCAAAGATCGCGTGATCGTCGAGCACCGAAATTGTGATATCACCCACCGGATTGACTGTTCGCGATAACGCGTTGAGATCACAAAACATCGCGGGAAAATATTTTCGACAACGCAGTCCGCGAACGCCGAGGTGTCGAGTGAGTTCAGCGGGTGTGGCAAACGGGCTGATCCAGAAACCCACTCCGCGCTTGGTGGCGCGGTAGCGGCGCAGAATGCGATCAAGACGCGCGCCGGCGGTGCGCTCATCGAATCGCACGTTGACAACACAGTTGGCCCAGGCAACCCCTGGATGAACCATCCAAGTGGCATCTGAATCGGCATGAACTTCGACGCCAGGCACCCCATTGTGCGCGGCAATCCACGCCGCCATTTCGCGTTCAGCCGCGAGCACGGCGTCGGGATATTGAACTTCCTGGGCTCGAGTACAAATGTTTGTCGTCAAACGATACTCCCTTAATCGCGTGATGCCTAAAAACAAGTCTCGTGTCATTTCGCCGCCAAGAACGCCTCGGCAATAGTCGTCGCCACTTCGCCATTCACTGGCGCGTTGGTCAAATTGGAAAGAATCGCGAGCACAAAATCTTTTTGCGGATAAAGGCGCAAATACGATGAAATGCCGAGGCCACCGCCGCCGTGATGATAAATGCGCCGGCCTTTCGCATCTTGGGCAATGTACCACCCCAAACCATAACCCGTGTCTTCGCCCGATGACGTTTTGAGCGCGCGAAAAATTTCCTCGCGCGTGCTCGGTTTGAGAAATTTTGATTGCAACAAAGCCGCGCCATAAATCGCCACATCCGCAGCCGTCGCGAGCAAGCCAGCACCCGCCCACTTGAAGCTTGGATCATAGTCTGGCGCTTTGATCACGTCTTTTTCATTTTGCACGTAAAAGCTCGTGCAATGCACGATGTTCAATGTGCGGTCGTTGAGCAACGTATTTTTCAATCCCAGCGGTTTGATCACATATTGGTTCATCGCAGCGGAAAAATCTTGTCCGCTCGCTTTTTCTATGATGGCGGCAATGATCGTGTAGTTGCTCGTGGTGTACTCATGTCGCGTGCGCGGGGAATATTGCAGCTTATTCGTCTGAAGAATCTCCTGCAATGCCGCACCGGTTGTAAGGTGTCGTGTCTCGTAGTAATGCGTGGTATTGAACTCGTCGTTCAATCCACTCAAATGTCCAATAATCAATCGCGCGGTGACGCCTTTTTGTTTGAGCGGGAATTGCGGAAGATAATTTTCCACCGGCGCATCGAGATCGACTTTGCCTTCTTCCATCAGCCGCGCGAAAAGCACGGCGGTGAATGATTTCGTGATGCTGCCAATGCCAAATTCGGTTTCAGTTGTCGCGCTGACTTTTTTATCGAGATCGGCAAAACCGAAGCCCTCGCGCCAAACGATTTCCCCTTTCATCGCAACGGCCACACTCACGCCTGGAACTTTTGCGCTCTTCATCATCGCGCCAACCGCGCCACGGCTCGCGGCGATGGCTTCGGCATAGCGGTTAGCAGGTGTATGAGCTACGTTTTGAGCTTGCGTGAAGAGAGGGTTGAGGCATAGCAATGCAAGCGTTGCAAACAGCACGTAATATGTTTTCAAGATTCGTCATGACTTCTAAACTTGTGGCCGCTGTTCAAAAAACTGCCCAAAGGCATGGCTTTGATATTGACTTCTTCAACGGACTTTGTCGCCGCGCGGTAAATCAAAGCCGGAGGCATCCCCGCCGCGGCTATTTTAATTTTGTTGTCCTTGAATTTGATCAATGTCATGGCCATGTACATGCGCCCGAGATTCATGCTCTTGAGCGTTTGGGTGAATCGGCGAAAAACCTGCGGGCTGTCGTCGTTTTGCGCCAAAACTTGGAACAGGCTTTTGGTCGCGGTGACCACGGTTCCCGCTTTCGTGCCGTGGCCGGTGGCGTCGCCAATCGCGACCGTCAGCGTGCCGTCTTCGGCGAGATGAAAATCATAATAATCGCCGCCGACTTCGGTGGCGGTTTTCATGTAGACCGCAATCTCGAGATTGGGAAGCTGCGGCACGGTTTGCGGCAGCATCGAAAGCTGCAATTGCCGCGCTGCGTGACGATGAGCGCCAGCGGCGTATTCACCAGCGCCGAATCTTCATTCATCCGTTGGGAATAAAAGCTTTGGAAATTCGTCTACCCCTCAAACCCATACTTTCGCAAAATGCGCTTCGCCACTGAAGTTTTATGCACTTCATCCGGCCCGTCATAAATCCGCGCGGCTCTCTCCTGCCGATACCAAAATGCCAAAAGCGTATCATCGGTTACACCGAGGCCGCCGTAAACTTGAATGGCGCGATCCAAAACCTTTTGTAAAATATTCGCCACAAAAAACTTGATGAGTGAAACCTCATCGCGCGCGGCATGAGCGCCCTCGCGGTCAATTTTTTGCGCGGTGTGCAAAACCATCAATCGTGCGGCGTTGATCTCAGCGCGGCTCTCCGCAATCCACGTTTGAATGACGTCGCTCGTCGCCAGCGGCTTGCCTGGCGCGAGCTGCCGTTTGACGGCATAATCACACATCATGTCAAACGCGCGCTCGCAGATACCAACCCAGCGCATGCAGTGATGAATGCGGCCCGGTCCGAGCCGTTCTTGGGCAATCGCAAATCCGGCTCCCCCCTGCCCCAACAATTTTTTTTGCGAAACGCGACAGTTCTCGTAAATGATTTCTGCGTGACTCGCGTAGTCATCGCCGATATGACCCATCACTGAAATGTTGCGCACGATTTTAAAACCAGGTGCATTTGTGGGAACAATGATTTGGCTGGCGCGTTGATGCGGGTTTGTGGCTTCCGGGTGCGTAATCGCCATGACGATGGCAAACGCCGCGCCCTCGGCGGATGAGGTGAACCACTTGTGGCCATTGATGACGTAATCATCACCGTCTTTGACCGCAGTCGTTTTCATCCAAGTCGGATTGGAGCCAGGAAACTCCGGCTCGGTCATCGAAAAACAACTGCGAATTTCGCCGTGAATCAACGGCAACAAATAAGTTTGCTTTTGCTCCTCGGTGCCGTGCGCGAGCAGGATTTCCATATTGCCAATATCCGGAGCCTGGCAATTGAAAACAAAATGGCCCAGCGGCGTGCGCCCCATCTCTTCACTGAGATGGGCAAATTCGCCGAGCGAAAGTTCCAGGCCGCCATATTCTTTGGGAAGATGCGGCGTCCACAAGCCGAGCGCTTTCACTTGCTCTCTTTTCTGCTGCAACGCTGGTAGTAATTCGCGAAAGCACTTGCGGAGAAAGTCCTGTTCCAGCGGATAAATTTCCTCAATTAAAAATGCACGGATTTTTTGAACAAAATTTGACATGAGATCCGT
The DNA here is from genome assembly GCA_050732275.1 of bacterium. Lineage (GTDB taxonomy): Bacteria > Zhuqueibacterota > Zhuqueibacteria > Zhuqueibacterales > Zhuqueibacteraceae > Zhuqueibacter. The sequence continues at coordinate 13,443 of JBOHQZ010000030.1, read as the reverse complement.
TTTAGCCAACGTCATTCTTGTGCGCCTTTCTTGCGCCTAAACTTGCCCTCTTCATCAAATGCTACTTCAGCCTTTAAATTACCACGGCAATTCTTCGTCTTTCTCGGCTGGGTTGCTTTTCTCAACCGCCATGAAAGTCAGTTGCGTTCCTTGCAAAATTTCTTTGGCGAACTCGGCTTTGCATTCGGGACAAAACATGACAGCACCTCATTCCAGTTTGCGATGAATGAATGCGGCGTTTTCCGACTTTTCAACATTCTTTTTAAGAAGCCGCATGAGACCGGGACCGATATGAGTCTTGTAATAACGCATCGCTTCTTCTTCATCTTGGTACACCTCGGGATAGCGCCACTCTTGCGGCTCACCGATGCACTCGGCATTGTCCCAAATGTGGACGATGACGACGAATCCGCCGGCCTCGAAATCATAACGAATTCCGCCCTTCACCCGCAAGCCATAAGGCATTCCTTCAAAATTTGCCTGCGCTTTTGACATGCAGCAAGCTTTGTACTTTTTTCCCGAGCCACATGCGCACAAAGCGTTTCTTCCAACTGTTTGCATTGGACAACCTCCTTGAGCATTGGTGGGCAGACTGGCAGTCTGCGTTACGTTTTATTCATCACGTTTCACTCTTTCGGCAACCCCTTTTTCGCAATCATCTCCATCACTTCGCAAAACAGATCAAGCTCATGGAGTGTCGTGTACACATTCGGGGTGATGCGGATGCCTTTGAATTCGTCGTGCAAAATGGGCACGGTGAAAATTTTGTGCTTGTTCATGAGATAATCACTGACCGCTTTAGGATCAGTGCCTTCAATCTGCACGTTGGCAATGGCACAAGACATCGTGTCGTCAAACGAGGTGTTGAAACGAATATTCGGCAGCGCTTTCAAGTTATTCATCCAGTAGCGCGAGAGATAACGCAGCCGTTTCTCCTTGCGTTCGCCGCCAAGGCCGTTGTGGAAAAGAATCGCTTCGCCGATGGCCAAATGCGGCGCAGCCGAGTGCGTGCCGATCTCCTCGAACTTGCGAATGTCGCTGACTTGCTTTTTCTCGGCAGCCATCAGCGGCCAAATTTTTTCGATCTTGTCGCGCTTCACGTACAACAAGCCGGTGCCTTTCGGCGCAAAGAGCCACTTGTGCAGGCTGGTGCCAAAATAATCGCAGCCGATGTCGCTGTGCTTGAAATTGAATTGCGCAAAAGAATGCGCCCCATCCACGATGACTTCGATGCCTTTGGATCGTGCCAATTCACACACTGCTTTCACCGGCGTGATTTGGCCGGTGATATTCACCATGTGTGACATGAGAATCAATTTCGTGCGGTTGGTGATGCCTTTCGCAAAGGCGTCGGTAATCTCGTTGAGATTCTGGGGGGGAATCGGAATTTTCACCAGATTCAGCTTCAAGCCTTCGCGCAGCTCGCGTTGGCGGAGCGTGGTGAGCATGCGCCCATAATCTTGCGTGGTCGAGAGCACTTCGTCGCCGGATTTCAAATTCATGCCCATGAGCAGAATTTCCAGCGATTCGGAAGCGTTGCGCGTTATCGCAATTTCTTCGCGATCGCAGCCGAAAATTTCCGCGAGTCCGCTGCGAATGGTTTCCACTTGCGGCTCCAGAATTTGCCACATCGTGTACGCCGTCGCATCTTCCTGCTGCCATTGATAGCGGACCAACGCTTCAGTCACGATTCGCGGCGAGGGCGAAACGCCGCCGTTGTTCAAATTGACGATCCCGCGCGTGACCGTAAAAGCCTGTTGAATCTCAGACCAGAAATCTTCGTCGTTAGCGACTTGATCCGGAGACAAGTGCGCGATACGTTTGGTTGCGGCTTGAACCTCGTCAAATAATGTTGCGACATAAGACGAGGCGCATGCCATTAATCCCATGCCCTTCCCCATCGTCGCGAGAAATCGGCGACGGTCAAAACCTTTATGCCTCGACACCAAATCAGTCATGATCCTTCCTCCTCGTTAAAGAAGCGTGACGTAACAACGGACTGCGTCCGCTGGATGACACGGAAAGCAATCCTCGGACGTAGTGAGCGCAATCCTGCTGATGCGAGCCGTGCCATTCATTGTTAATTTAGTCGATCCTGGGAAAAGGCACAAGAGTTAATTAAAAATTCGTAAAATCGGCGGTTTGCAAAGACGCGGGTGGGAAAAAGAGAATTGAATTGCGAAGAAAACGTAGCCGACCGGCCCGGCTATGCTATAAACGCTTGCAGGAGCAGAAAACTCGCGATAATAACCAGAATGAAGGCCCAGTGTTCGATAGTAACTGAAGAGCGCAAGTGCGACGACCTGCCGACAAATTCCCGGCGTTTTTTTATGCCACCTGATGTCGCAGTCTTGGCTCGATTCAACTTTCGTCCCAGTTGCCAGCATATCATGGCAGAAACCAGCAGCGCCACGGCGACGGCGCCGTAATGCTCCTGATAAAAAGATTTGTTGTTGGTGATGGTTTCGGTAATCACCTCGACCAGCACCGAATTGACAAGGACGATAAGGAGAACGACGAGCGGAACGGCCCAGCCTCTATTAATCAGCATAGCATTTCCTTTCTTTAAGAAATCTCTGTGGATAAGAACGATTCTGGATTGGGGATACAAAAGCAATGCCACTTTGGTATGGACAATAGAGATCAAATATCTCTTTGATTTCCAAGGAGTATTTCCAGAAGCGTTGTGAGATTTTGTTTCAGCGTGAGACAAGTGTGCTGAGATTAGGCGAGTGCTACACCGGTGCGACGATGGCGCCGCAGAAAAGTGACAGACGAAGAGATGAACGGTAATTTAAATTTTTACAAATAATTCTAATAATAGAAAACTGATTTTTTACAATGAAATTGTTTCAGCTTGGGCCATCTGTCCAATACAAAACGATTTAGTGTAAGTCGTCACATCTTCCTGCTGCCATTGGTAACGCACCAGCGCCTCGGTTGCGACTCGCGGCGAGGGCGAAACGCCGCAAAGAAAGATTAGTATCCAGGCTTTTTTTCCTCATAATAGAAAGATTAAGCTGAAATAATTACATACTTTGGTCACGATAGATTTCACATTCTATACCGGCATTTGTAACCAGGACTTTTCCATTAGGTAATAATGTTGCTGTGGTTGGGAATGGAAGTCGCATAGATGGGAATGAAGTTTTTATACCCCACTTTCCCATGATAGGATCGAAAATTTCCGTTTGTCTAGTGTCACCGTTCAAAGGATCAGTGATGGCAAGGATTCTACCGTCGGAAAGTTTCACAGCTCGAGCGAGAAACTGATTAAAAAATGAAGTGCTGGTTGTCCACTGATTTGAAATAGGATCGTATATTTCGCAACTATTTAACGGAGAAGCGGCACTTTTCTCTCCACCAGCAACAAAAACACGACCATCATTAAGAAGGGTAGCAAAATGAAGGGCACGTGCGTTAGACAGCGATGCTGCTATGTTCCATGTTTCCCGGGCGGGATCAAATATTTCACATATCGCTGTCGCCGTTGTTCCAGAGCTGGAAATACCACCTGTGATCAAAACCTTACCATTTGGTAGCAGTGTAGCAGTATGATATTGTCTTATTTCTTTCATTGTGGCTATAAGGCGAAAAGTCGCGGAACCGGCTTCAAAAATTGCGCAATATGGACGCGATGAAAGACCATCATGGCCTTCGCAGTTATTAAAACGTTGCCATTATTGAGTCTTAAAAGCTGCAAGCCAAATACATCCAGATAATCCGGTGGAAGATCGCCAATTCTTGACCAAATTCCAGTATTAGGATCGTAAATCTGTGCCACTTGATTGTTTGCGATGTTGAGGACACGGCCATCCGATAGCAGTATAGCCGGCCCGCAGCCAAAACGCACCCTGTCGGTTGCCAGCCAGGTTTTGCTTACGGGGTCATAAATATCGCATACATCTCGATCACCGCATTGCAGAAGAACTCTTCCATCCTTTAATAGCGTCGCATAGTGCTGTGATGGTCTTGAAAGAGGCATGTTCGGCCCAGGTATCCAATATGAAATTTCAAACGGCTTCGACACATTAAATCGGCTCTTGGTATTTGGAGACAGCGCCTGAACTCTGTAGATATAATTGCCAAGAACGCGGGCGGTATCGAAGATGGATTCGATATTGGCATTGACTTGGGTAATTTTTTTAAATTCACCATTATCGATTTGTCGCTCGACGGCAAATCCCGTTTCAAAATTGCTGTTGTCTTTCCAGGTTATTTTGACCACTTCTTCGTTGAAATAATTTCCTCGTAAGTCACTTGGGCCAATGTTATACTCAAGAGTACTGGAGGTTTTTCGGATTTCACTGCCTTTGGTTTGAAAAGGAGTAATTCTGTATGTAATGACAAAAGTTTTGTCTTTGTACATATCGGAGAAACTTGTAGCATTTTTCGGCAATCTTGCAACTTCCACAAAAGCAGGATCTTTTGCCAATTGCTCTTTAACATGTTGCCACCTCCTGATCAAAACTTCACTGATAAAAAAACTCCCACTGCGTTCTTGCTGAAAAATGGTCTAAAAACTTTTTGAGGGATAAATTTCCTGGATTCTTTCGCGCTCAGATAACCGCTTTTAGGTGCATTCCAACCATCTATTAGATTATAAATGTAGATTCCCAGCGCCGAATATAACAAGATGTCGCGGATATTCGCAGCTTTCTCAGCGGCGCGAAAACTGGTCTCGGCTTTATTGCCCAGACGTAGCGCCTCGGGCTCGGTTTGGGCTTTGCTGTATTGATCACGAAATTCAAGATAATCCACATTGTTTTTGTTGTAATCTTGATGAAATTTGTAAGCCAAACCCAATCCCACGACAGTGGCTGTACCAATCATCAGCCCTTCCATCGTTTCTTTTTGATAATACTGGCTCCAGCCAGGTAAAACACTCAGCAGCCTGGCAGTCGTTTTCTTGGGCTTGTTGTACATTTCAGCAATCGTTAGTCGGTTGGACCTCACCGTGATCGAAGTCGTCGTTTTGCCGGCCAGCGGGTGTTTAGTTGTTGCTTTATACGTGCCGGCTTTCAAATCGAGCATAACATAACCAGGACCTACCGATTTTCCGTCGATGAGTATATCTGATTCATCGTCGGTATAGATCATCAAATTAGCTCGCCAATACAGTTTGGGGTAGCTACTATGCGCGTTATAAACAAGGTAGTTTGTTACTTTGCCAAGGCTAAAGCGGCGTTCAATAGTCACATTCTCTTTTATATCAACATCAAATTCATAGTCTAATGTCACGCGACTGACTAAGGTAATTTTTCGAATTCCAACCGCCAATTTGATTGAATCACCGTTTGCCAGCGGTCTGTATTGATTAAAGTCGCCATCGACAACGATATATATCGTGTCAAAATTTGTGAAAATCTTGAGATGACCATACTGTTGTAAATTAACTTGGCTTTCAGATTTATAATCTTGCGGCGCCAACATAATCGTTTGTTGCGCTCCAACAAGTTTGTAAAATGTCAGGCAAGAAAGAAATAATATCGTTTTCATAGTAAACACAAACTGTTTTAAGTTTCAATAATATGAAATCATTTTTTAATGAAATACCTCAAACCTATGCGCCTTCCTCCCGCCGCGCGCGGTTTTTTCCTCGGCATGAACGTGGCCAAGCAAGACGCCCGCCATCTCGATGGAGCGTTTGACCAACTCTTTCGCGCCGTCACGCAGTTCCTGGCTTTGCATGACATCAACAATGTTTTGCTCCATGTCTTCGGCAGACCAGCCGCGCGAGTGCGCGATAAAAGGAAATTGCGGAAAGCAGAACCCGATCTCCGCAAAAAATCCGAGCAGATGTCCGGCGACGCCCTGCACGTTGTCCTGCCCGCCGGTGATAATGAAGCTCGCCACCTTGTTGCGGATGAGCACGCGGTCGCGAATGGTGATTTGGTTCTGCACGCAATTCAACCGCTCGGCCATTTTATAAAACAGCGAGCTCGCCGCGCCCCAGCGAATTGGCGTCGTCAGCATCACCACGTCGCCCCAATGCACCAGCGCTTCGTAAACTTCGGTCATTTCGTCTTTGTCGTCCATCTGCGTGATCGAGCACGGCCACGTGCAAGCGTGCGCGCTTTTTGAGTAGTAGCCTTCGCAGTTGCGAAATTTGAGATCATTCAGTTTAATCAAACGAGTCTCGCATCCTAAATCCGCTACCGCATGATCAAGCGCAATTTGCAGCAGCGCTTCCGAAGTGGAATAGCGCGGATTGGCGCGATCCATCACCGTCGTCGAAATGCCCACGACACGAATTGGTCCCTCCTCCCGTTGAAGCGGACGAGACAGCGGGTGCGGTGCATGCGGCTTTTTGTGCCGTTGTGTCAGCGGCTCAACGCGCAGAAACAGATGGCCATTTTCAACGCGGACGTCATAGCTCGGGACGATGTCGTCCTCAAAGCCTGGCTCCCCAACTCCGGTTTTGTAATGAAATTTCCAATTGTGCCAGGGACAAACGATATACTCGCCATCCAATCGGCCCTGGCCGAGCGGCCCGCCGGCATGATTGCAAACGCCCGAAACGGCGCCAAATTCTCCGTCACGGTAGGAAATCGCGATCTTCGTGCGACCCATTTCAATTTCAGTGAGCGGCGATTTATTGAAATTTTCAATCGGGCCTAAATCCTGCCAAGAGTTTTGTTCCATCGTTTATATTCCTGGACTAATTCAAACGTTTATAAGTTTTGGGATCAGCGCGCAGTACCAACAAATTTTCATATTGAATCACCTCTCCAGTAATCTGCACCGGATCCGCCACCAACGGCAGAATTTCTTGATTCACCGTTTTGCCTTCGTGCGAAACCAATAAGAAATAACTTGCCATACCCTCTGCATTTTTAACGACAAAAATCGGCGGCACACCGCCGCCGATGCAACGAATCGCGCATTCTTTGTGCGGCTTGCCCTCGCCAGGATTCATCACGCCGAGGTAACACTGGCTGTCAACGATCTCGCCGGTGAGCTGAAACGCGCCGAGATTTTTTCCGGCCTGGCTATTCAACGAAAAACTTTCTAGCGTAGTGGAAGCGTCACCGAGCGGCTTGATCGCGTCCGCATTCTCAACTTTGATCATGGTTTGGCCGTCGCGATAAATCAGCGCGCCTTGCACTTGCACGCGCTTGCCGTCCATGCCTTTGACCCAATCCGCCGCGCCGAATTTGCCGTAGCCGGCGAGATAATATTGGGAATATCCTGACATCCCGTCCGCTTCACCAGGACGAGCGACGAGCAAAGTTGGATAAGGATGCTCTTTGATGATTCCCTCAAACGTGCGAGCGTTGCCAAACTCAAAAACGCTCGGATAAAACGGCTTTTGGTTTAATATCAAGATGACAACAGAAATTGCTGCCACCGATAAGAGCAGGATAATCACGCGGCGCATCAGCTTGCCCAGGCCAGCCGGGGCTTTTGGCAGATAGCCGATGTAGAACTCGCTATTGACTTTGACTGACATTATAAAATGCTCCTGCAAATAAAATCAGATTCATTTGAGAAAACAAAATCATTATGGCAAAACGAAAAATAAAGGCAAACCATTAAGGGCAAAACAATTATCACAATGCGGACGAGCCGCAACCAAACAAGAAAAAGCTTATCACGCCGAACTTCGCCGAAACCACCGAGTGTCGCCGAACAAAACCGCCTTCGGCGAATCTCGGTGTCTTCGGCGTCTCTCGGAGGAAAATTTTTTGCTTTTTTTGCGCCGATTGCACTTTTTAGAGACTGGAAGCTTTCATAGCTTGACATTGTTTTGCCATAATCATCTTGCCAATTTATATCACAGCCGGCTCTACATACGTCCCCGGCAAATTCGGGCGTGGATTGACGAGCACGCGGCCGTTGATCACCTTCACGTGAAACGTCGGCACTTTCTCTTTGAATGGCGCGGGCGAAGCGCCATCTGCGGGGCGATAGTTGAATCCGTGCCACGGGCAAGTGACGAGGCCGTCGATGATGCGCCCTTCGCCGAGTGGGCCGTTTTGATGTTGGCACACATTGGAAATCGCGGAGATTTTGCCGTCGTATTTGAACACGGCGATGCGCTCTCCTCCAATCACTGCAACGTGAGCACATTTTTCAGGTATTTCCAAAATACTGCACACGTCAAAGAAACCATCGGCGGAAGCTGCGGAAACTTTTGCATCGAGGCGTTTCTCCCTCCATGCTGCAATCAAGTGCAGCCCCAATATCCACACCATGCCAAGTCCGAGCAAGGCAGAAAAGACCGGACTCGTTTCCGCTTGCAACACACCCAAGGTGACGTGCAGCATGATTAACGCATACGCAACATAAACGAGCATGTGCAACGCCTTCCAAACCGGCGGCGTCAAATTGGCGAGCCAGAAATCATGGCTCGTCGCCGCCATGAGAAAAAGAATCACTAGCGCCGCCAATCCCAAGGGCTGAAAAGGAAAATTCGGCAAGCTGGCATATTGGGTGTTGCCGATGAGCACACTGACGAGCGGATTGACATCACCCTGGCTGTGAAATTGAATGATCGAAAACGCACCGTGCGCCAATGCCAGGATGAACATCGTCACACCCAGATGCCGGCGGTTGTAGAGCAGCGGCAGAAAACGCGGATGCAAACGGCACAACGGCCCGATGGAAAGAATGACGTGCAACAGCAACAACGCCGCGGTGCCGAAGCCGCGAATGAGCAGCGTTTCCGCGGTTGCATTCGGATGCGTGATGAAGCCAACGGTGACAAAGAGAGCCACATAAATGACTACGCCTGTAATCAACACCGCGTCATAAATTTTCTTTTGCCGATTCCAGGATACGGCCTGATAGCTCAAGCTCACTTCGCAATCCTTTCGATAAATTTGCTCGTGGGCAGCATGGTTGCAGCAATGATTTTTTGATGCGCCAGGCTATAAAGAATAAGCGATCCATCTTGTGTCATCGCCGGCTCGGGCAAAATGCAGCGCAGCTTTTGGGTTCCCGCCAAGGCGCCGAGCAAGTAGGCACCGTCAGGCAACTTATCTGTTTGGATCGATGGCTGGGGATGCCAATAAACCAGCAGGTCCGGAATTTTCAAATAGTCTTGTGGATGCAATTCGACCGCCAAACGCTCGGCAGGCTGCTGATCCGCATACACGCGCGTGGTTATTTTTAATTCCGGCCATAAGTCGGTTTTTTCAAATAACAAATGTGTGAATGCCATGGACGATGGCGACGTCGACGCAGCAGGAATGTTTTCCGTTGCCGGAATCGGTTTGCGCACGGCAAGTCCGGCGACAAAAACGACGGGCAAAATGACGGTGATGGCCGCCATCATCCAGCGATGCCGACGGCGTAAAGGTTGAATCATAATTTTGCCTCCTTTGCGGCGAGGCGATGCGGATTTTTCTCTTCCGGCGGTTCGGTCATGCCCTGCCACCAACGCTTTGCCAGCAGCGGCCAGAAAGCCATCGTTCCAGGGATAATCAACAAGCGAAAGCCGATAGCTCCTGCTTTAGCCGTCGGATCAATTTTGCCGGCGCCTTTGGTGACAAAGAAAAGTGCGAAGATAAAACCAAGACCGCAATAAATACCAAGCACAATGACTAGCAAATTAGCCAAGGCCATCATCAAACTCCGCAGCGAATTGAATTGCAAGATAATTGTGGCAAAATTATTAAAAGCGTTTCATACAATCTTTTGGCCGGAATAATTTTGCATAATTTTTTTCAGTTCATCTCTTCAAACCTCTGATTCCCAATCGGATACTTTCGCCAATCTTTGTAATCAAAATGCCACCATTCAAATTCGTAAACGCGAAAGCCTTGCCCCTCCATCGCCTCGCGCAGCAGATCGCGATGCCAGCGCTGCAAGGAAGTTCCGCCTTGATAATTCGGATACGCGCGCTCGGAAAACTCGTCGTAGCCGCTTACCATTTGGACCGGCGCTCCGGTTTTTAAATCATACAGCGCAAGATCGACGGCGCAGCCGCGATTGTGGCGCGAGCCGTTGGCAGGATTGGCCACAAAATCGTGTTTATCTGTCGGCGTCCCCTCCCAAAACATTTTGGTGACGTACCACGGGCGATACGCATCGTGAATGAGCAAGCCGTAACCGTAATGCGTAAGGTTGCGATGCGCCCGTATCAAAGCTTCGGCGGCGGACCTTTGCAAAAACGCACGTGCTTGCGAATAGAAAACCGTGCTCATGAAATTGTTCGTCGTCGCGTAACGAACATCAAATTTGATCGCTGGATCAAGCGTCGCCAAGTCAACCAAATCCGGTTGGAGAAAATCGCCATTCTCCTTTGGCGGCTGCGCGGCAAAAGCCATTTGGCGCAATTCATCCGCCGGTTTCAGCGGAGTAATGCGAAAGGTTTGCCCCTCTTCGCCGTCGAGATGACGGCGTTTGAACACCACGCTTGCCGCTTCGACCTGCATGGCTTTGCCTTTTTGATCGCGGGTGAAGATCAGCTTCTCGCCGTGATAAAGGCCGTAATCAGGAAACGCATAAACATCTTGAGAAATTTCCGTGAGTGGATAGGAGAAAAACCATTCGATCAGCGCGTGCAGCTTGCCGTCTTTTTCGAGGATGAAAAGAATGTTGTGATCCCAACCATATTCGCCAATCAAATCTTGCCAATACGCCGGCGGCAAATCGGGTTTTGAAATCGGCGCGCGCTTGTAAATGGCGTCGCCGAGGCGCAAACTATCTCCCATTGGCAAAATTCGCATGCCCGCGGCCAGGCGATCATCAATGATTAACATATCGCCCAATGATTTCAACTCGACAAGCAGCTCGCGCCGCGGCATCAACAGCTTGCCTTCACGCGCGATGAGATCAAAGTGATTTTGCTCGTGAACATAACGGCCGGTTAGGCGGCGTACAACGGCAGCATCAACCGAATCCGGAATCATTGCTGGCGGCAATGGTTGTTTATTGCGAACGGCCAGCATTAATTTGAGCGCGCGCTCGGCAATCTGATATGTTATCGAATTAGCCCCGTCAATGTTTGTGACCACGACAGCGCCAAGTTTCATCTCGGGCAAAGCTTGCAATTCCGTCGCGAAGCCATACATCGCGCCATCGTGGCCAATACGGCGATGACCCTGCAAATCCCAGATACCGAGGCCGAAACCGCTCTTCTCCCCTGCTGTTGCAAATTGCAGAGTCCACATTTTTTCGAGCGTCTCGGATTTGAGCACCTGACTGTTCGGGCCTTTGCCGCCATTAAAGAGCACGCTTATGAAACGTGCGAGGTCAGTGACGTTTGAATACATGCTGCCCGCGGGCGCCATGCCGAGCTGGAAAGTCGGGGCAACAAACTGACGTCCGTCATAACTCCACATGTACGCTTTTGCCATATGCTTGGTAATTTCCGGCGTTGGCTCGAAACTGCTGTGGCGAAGTCCGAGCGGCGCCAGCACGGCTTTTTGTAAATACTGTGTGAAGGGCTGCTGCTGCGTTTTTTCTAAAACGTAGCCGACCGTTGCAATAGCTGCATTGGAGTATTTGATGCGTTTTTCCGGCGCGTAAACCAGTGTCGTTGCATTGAGACTCTGCACCGTTTGCGCCAGCGACGGCGCGGTGTCGTCGAAATAATTTCCCACCGGCGGCTCGCGCACGAGTCCGGAGCGATGCGACATGAGTTGGCGAAGCGTGATGGCTTTGCCGAAAGGATTTTGCGGTTGGAATTCCGGCAGGTAATTCGTCACTGGCGCATCGAGATCGATGGCGCCGCGCTCGACGAGCTGCATGATGCCGATGTCGGTAAAGAGCTTTGAGACCGAGCCGACGCGATACACGGTTTCGGCGGTTGCCGGAATTTTTTTATCCGAATCTTTCATGCCAAAACCTTTGGCCCAGACGGTTTCTTGATTATCAACCAAAGCGATGGAAAGCGCCGGCAGTTTTTTGTCACGCATCTCGTGGGTGATGAAGCGTTCGAGTTCGGCAACAACGGCACCGTAATCGGTGCGGGGAGAAATGTTTGGTGAGTTGTTGCGGGCACCGCCGGAATAAATGAAGAGAAGAAACAAAAATGGAGCGGCAAATCTTTTTGCGCGTCGCAAGAAATTGGGGAGACGGATCATCGATTTGCTTCCTCACTCATGAGATTTCAAACCGGATATGAATAGATCATGCCAAATGTGAGATAAACTCATCTAAGGTCAAGCCGGCTTGCCGGATAATGTTCGCCAGCGTTCCCTTGGGAAGGTCTTTGTTGTGAATGGGCACCGTCACGCGAAGCGCCGGATTGGTTGAGTGAATGAGTCGAGCGTGACTGCCAGTTTGATGATGGATATGGAAACCGGCTTTTTGTAGCGCGCGGATAACTTCCTTGGGTTTGACAATCGGCAGTTTGGCCATTAAGCCGCTTTCAATGTTATTGCCAACCGCTCTTTAACCGGCTCACGATCAATGGCGATATCTCGGGGGATTTCTTCGCCTAACTGAATGGCGCTTTCTAAATAGCAACGGATTGCATCTTCGGCCATCGTCCTGGCTTCTTCAAGCGTTTCACCAAAGGTGCAAATTTCAGGGATAGCCGGTACGACGATATTGTAGCCCCCTTCTTCAAGCGGCTCAAAAAAGACGGTGTAGTTATAAATTTTCATCACGACTCCTTCAAAACGTATTATTTCTTGACGACATCACCAAGATAAGAAAATGTACTCAAATCGGCGAGAAAAGTCAAGTCTCTCGATTCACTCCAAAGCGCCCTGATCAATCTTGAGAATCGTTTGCAGCAAAACGTTGGCGCCGTTGGCCATGTCCTCGGGCTTGGTGTATTCTTTCGGCGAATGGCTGATGCCGCCGGCGCTGGGAACGAAGATCATCCCGGCCGGAGCAATTCGCGCCATGTCCTGTGCATCGTGCCCCGCGCCGCTTGGCATCAGCTTGAAACTTAACCCGAGGTCGCGCGCCGATTCGGCAATAATCTTGCGCACGCGCGCGTCGGTGAGCGCTGGAATCGAATTGGTCGGAATCGATGAAAAACTGATTTTCGTTCCGGTCTTTTGCGAAATATTTTTTGCTTCTTCCTGAATCGTTTGAAAAAGTGAATTGACTTTTTCCGCAGAAAGGTCGCGCAGCTCCAAGCTCATGATCACTTTGCCAGGAATGACGTTCGGCGCGCCAGGCTCGGCGGTGATCCGTCCGACGGTTCCGACTTGCCGGCCAGGAACACTCGTCACCACTTTGTTGACGGCGATGATCAATTGCGCCGCGGCCAAAAGTGCGTCTTGTCGTTTGTCCATCGGAGTCGTGCCGGCGTGATTCGCAAAGCCTTCAGTGGTGACATCCCACCATTTGATGCCGACAATGCCCTCGACGACGCCGATGTTGAGATGCTCGCTATCCAAAATTCCGCCTTGCTCGATATGAAGCTCGAGAAACGCTTTGAAATCGCCTTTGCGGCGCACGGCTTCCACAAGCTTATCCGGATCGCCGCCAATCGCGCGAATGCCGTCACGAATGATTTTGCCGCTGTGACTCTTC
>JBOHQZ010000029.1:0-18030 GCA_050732275.1 bacterium | reverse complement strand
TTCAAAAATTGATATGTGTACGTGCGACTGATCTGTGCATACGGAATACCATTGGGATTGCCGCGTTCGCGCTCCAGCTTCAATGTCCACGTGCCGGTTGCCGGATCATAACTCGTATCGATCTTCGTCACCTCGGTCGCATCACCATACTTGCCGAGCAGGTCGTTCGATTGTTTTTGAATGCCGCCGACACTGGCGAGCTCGATCACATCGCTCAGTTGATCGGCCACGCCGCCATTGTCGGAGCCGATAGCGCTCGCGATGGATTCGGCAGCGTCTTCCGTGGCGTTCATGTCGTTTTCCGCCGATAGGGGATCACTTTTCTCACATCCCATCATAACCAATGCGGCAAAAGCTGGGATCAACAAAACGGCTAATTTTTTGGACTTCATGATTTCTCCTCGATAAATTTTGTCCATGATTGCAGAAGCATTGTTTTATATGTAAGCTCACGCCCGCGTCCTATCCGCGCAAGCCATACGCCAACCGAAGCTCCAGAGCTTCCTTGCTGCTGAACTCAACGATGGCTTCGTTGGCTTCGCGTTTACTAAAGGCAACGGCTATGCCATATTTGAATACTGTTGCAGATTAACGATTTATGTATGAGAGGCGGAGCCGCGACAGAGTGCAATGTCCGAGAGGGTACAGAAGAAAAGCACTGAGGGGTACAATAAAAAAATCTCTTGCATGCATGACAGACTCGTCATATCTTAAACGAAACTTCATCAACGCAAGTATAGAATTTCACTTCAGGAGTTCCCCGTGTCGCGAATCGTTATTTGCTCAGGAATCTCGTGGGCGGCGCTGCAGCAAGCCGGCCCCTTATGGCTTACCAGCGTGTCCGCTTCCAACTTGATTCTCGCTCCGGCTCTATGGAAATCACCAAAACTACAAGCGGCGTTTCCCCGCAGTCGCGTCTTGACGACGGTCGAGCTTTTGGAATGCTACCTTGATAGCAAATTCAAGCAGAAAAATTTGTTATCAAGAGCAGCAACGACGCATTTGCTCAATACGATTATCTACGAAACAACCGGCGAGGAGAAAACCGTCTCGTCGCGTTTTTTGAATATCGAAACCTCGTATCCGGGCTACGTGCGCGCGCTCACTGAGTTCATCATCGACTTTCGCGAGAATGGCGGCGAGAGCCTAGTGGCCGCGTTGAGCAATTTTAAAACCGGGCCGCTTTCCGCCCAAGAGCGCGACTTGATCGATATTCACGACGAGCTGGAGCGCGCCATGCACGAGCGCCGGCTTTATGATTACCGTCGCGCGCTGCTGTCATTTGTGGAAGATGAAAAAGGTGGCTTGCTGCAAGTTTTTTTACCGGAGCATGCGGAAAGCAATTTGGCCGTCTTCGGATTCAGCCATCTCACTGGCCTCGAAGCGAAATTGCTTCATTGTCTTGCGCACCGATTCAAGCACACCATTTTCGCGGTGTGCAAAAATGCCGCTGCCGCTGAAACCACGTTCAAAGCGCTGATATCGCTACAAAATTTTTTGGCGCAGGTGCAACAGGAATTTGCCGGTGACATCGCTGAAATTGCGATTGAGCGGGGTGCGGATACGGTTACTCTGCAATTGGCCGAAGCGCTCTTTCACGACGACAAAACTGGCCGTTTCTTGCAACCGGCGCCGGAGGTGCAAATCACTTCCGCCAACAGCCGTTTTATCGAAGTGACCAACCTGGCGCGCCAGATACGCCGATTGCACGCGTTTGGTGGGCCTTATGAGCGGATGCGCGTCATTTTTCCCAATTATGAAATTTATGCCGCCCTGCTCTTGGAAATTTTTCCCAGTTACGATATTCCGTACCATTTGACTGCCGGCACACCGCCGGCTTTCTATCCGCTGGCCCAGCTCGTGCTGAACCTGGTTAATCACGCTGTCACGCCCAGCCCGTTTGCGCTGCGCGAGCTGATCTTCTCATCGCCTTATGTCACGTATTCGTGTGAAGTCAATGCCGAAGCTTTGCTGGAATACGTCAACAAGATTGAAGAAAATTTGTTCGGAAGTGAAGATACCGTCTCCATGCTGCCTGCGCCAAGAGATTTTGCTCTCAATTTTGCAGAGTTGCAAATGCTGCGGAAACGCGCAACACAAGCGGTGCGCACCGCAGAAAAGCTCCAGCCGCTGCAGCTCATTGCACGTTATCAACGCCTGCGCTATCCGGACAATCGTCAAGAACAACAACGTGAAATTTTTAAAACGGCAGTGGACTATTTCGTACTTTCACAAGCGGAAAAGGCCTTGTACGTTTGGCGCAGCAAGATGGAACCGGCGGCGTTTTGTCATGCCGTCGAAAATTTGTTGCAGCGTTTTCACGTGGAGAAAAATATCGGTGCACTCACCTTGCTAAAGAAGGATGAGAGTACAAAGGCGGTGATCGAACGGGATAAGTCGGTGCTGGCACATCTGCGCCAACTGTTATCCAAACTGCAACAGCAGTTCTCCGCGCTGGCGGCGCAAGCGGAGCAAAAATTTGCGCTCGCCGATTTGGCGCAGGCTTTTTCCGGCTTGTTACGCGATTCGGATAATTACATTTCGGATTCGCGTTCTGATGGCGTTGCCATTTGCACACTCGCGGAGGCGCCATTGCAATTTGGGGACGCCACATTTATCGCCGGCCTCATCGACGGCGATTTTCCCGGCCAAGAGCTGTTTAATTTTTTGCAGCCCAAGAGCGAAGGCCGCGTGCTCACCGGCGAGCTGGCCTTTGTCGATCGTGACCGCCAGGCGTTGTATCAAATTCTCGTCTCCACCACCCACCGGTTATTCGTTTCTTATCCGGTTTCCGATAATGGCAAAAAGCTTTTGGTCTCGCCTTTCGTCACCGAGATGCAAAAATGCTTCTCCGGGGAGTTGGCGATTGAAACGGCTGGACAAGAGGCGCTTTACACGAGGCGCGAGAAACTCGTCGAAGTGGGGCAACATGTTGATCGCGCTTACGAACGCGCTTTACCGGTATTGCGCGAGCTTAAACAAAGCGCGGCTGACTTTTTCGAGCACATCATCGCCATTATGCAATGCGACGGCCTGCGCGGTAGCATTGCGAATTTCTCGTATTTCGATGGTCTGATCAACGCGGCGAGTGCGCTGGCAACGCTGAAAGAGCAGATCGGTAACGATTTCGTTTTTAATATCGAGCAGCTCGAGCGTTTTGCCGGATGCTCGCTGCGTTTTTTGTTCGACGATCTCGCGCATCTGAAGCCGGAATACCTTACCGACTATCATCCCGACAACACCGAGCGCGGCGTGCTCGTCCGCCGAATCCTGACGGAGTATACTCGCGCTGCGGCCTCCGCCGGCCGAGCGCCGAAGAACGCCTCTAAAATTTTGCACGAGGCGACGGTTGTGGCTTTGGGGCAAATGCTCAATGAAAAAGACAATTTGTTCAGCCAGAAATTCCGGAACGGCCTTTTGATGGGTTTGCAAGATGATAAAACTGAAGATCGAAAACGCCCAGGTTTACTGGCGGCTTTTCTGAAATTTGAAAAAAACGCACCCGATCTGCTCGCGCCTGACCTCGCTGATCTGGTCTTCAAACATGGTGAAGCACAAGGCTTTCGAATGCAAGGCATTCCTATCGACATCGAAATCGAGCGGGTCGATGTGACGAGCAACGGCGAGTTTTTAGTGATCTTCAATTACAGCACCTCGGATCACGGCGATGTTGAAAAAATCGGTAAAGGCCTGCGCTTTAAGCTGCCGCTGCAAATCCTGGCGTTGCGCCAACATCTGGCGTCGGAAGAGAAAAACGAAACCGTTGCCGGCGGGGGAGTTTACATGGTGAAAAGCCACCGCAACATCAAGCGCGGCGGCTATTTTGCATTGAAAGATTTGCAAGCCAGCCGTGAAGACAAAGTGAGCGACGAGACGCCGATTTTCTCCGGCCAGAGAAAGTACGGCTTCCTGCCCGCGGCGAATTTCGAGCAAGAGTTGCAAACCGTGCAGCAGCGAATCAGCCATATCGTGGACTTGATCCATCGCGGTCGCTTCCATCTGCCGATTTGCAGCGTCAAAGACCAAATCTGCCCCAACTGCCATTTTGCCCGCATTTGCCGCAAAGAGCAATTGCGGTTGGATAAGCTTTATTCGCAAGTTGACGAAAGGGAAACTTATAAGCCGTTGAGGCGGGTGGATTGAAGCGACGAGCACGTGGGAAAGGATAATTCGAATAGCTTGCCAAAAATTTTGTCCCGAAGGGACAGACGACAATAGCCCCGCAATTCATTGCGGGGAAACATCACCCCTAATTACCTCCCAGTCCCGCAAGAGACGACTGAGAATGCAGTGAGCGTAATATTTCAAGCGGTTATTTTCAATCGGCCCTTGCGGGACTGGGAAACGTTGTTATATCATATTCCTCGGAGATAAAATCTCTGGGCTATTTTCATTTTGTCACTTTCGGGACTTAACTTAATGACAAAGAGTAATCATTCAAACTAAAGGAGAGGAGTCATGCCCGCAGAAAAAATTTTTTTGAAAATCAAAATTGTTCTCCTAACCATTTGGGGCGCCGTTTTCTCAACAAGTTTTTCCTTTGTACAGCAAGAATCACAAATACAAATCAGCGATGCCGCCCACAAAACGCCCATCGAAGGCGCGCGGGTTTATGTTAAAGATCACGCTTATGCGTTGCGTTCGGATGTGAACGGTCGGGTGGCGATTCCGGCGCAATTCAGCAAAGCCAAGCTCAGCATTCGCGCGAAAAATTACCAGCCGAAGGAAGTGAAATTGCCGCTCCCCAATGCTTCTCCAATTCTGCTCGAATTTGACGAAGCGCTGGTGAATCCGATAGAGCAAAAGCTTTCCTTCACTCGCGCGGATACGCTCCGCGGCGCGTATGGCCCCTATCGCGCGAACAACGATCTGCTGTTCTACGATCTCAATATCCGATTAAATGTCGCGGAGAAATATCTTGCCGGATACAACACGATTCGCTTCAAAATGCTCTCCGATGCTCCGCGCATTCAGATCGATCTCTTCGACAACATGCAAGTCGACAGCATTTTGTTCAACGACAAGAAACTGGCTTACAAACGAGAATTCAACGCGGTGTTCATCGATTTTCCCGCGACGCTGAAAGCTGGTGAAACCTACAGCGTCGACTTTCACTATTCCGGGAATCCCAAAGAAACCGGGCGCTTTGGCGGCATTGCGTTCAAGCAAGATTCGCTGGGCAATCCCTGGATTTATACTGCCTGTCAGAATATCGGCGCTAGCTTGTGGTGGCCGAATAAAGATCAGCAACCCGATGAAGTCGACAGCATGAAAATCAGCGTGGCCGTGCCGTCGGATTTGACGATGATTTCCAACGGTCGCTTTCAGAATAAGATCGACCTCGGCGACGGCTACACGCGCTGGGATTGGAAGGTGCATTATCCCATCAACAACTATTGCGTCTCCCTCAACATCGCCAAGTACACACACTTTTCCGAAAGGCTCGGCGATCTCACGCTGGATTATTATGTCTTGCCGTATCATCTCGAACCGGCCAAGCGGCAGTTCGCGCAAGCCAAGCCGATGATCGAGTGTTTTCAAAAATATTTTGGCGATTATCCTTTCAAAAAAGATGGATACAAGCTGATCGAAGTCCCGTATTCCGGCATGGAGCACCAGAGCGCGGTCACGTATGGCAATCTCTTTCAAAATGGCTACCTCGCCCGCGATTGGACCGGCGTTGGCGTGAGCACGAAATTCGATTTCATCATCATTCATGAGAGCGGGCATGAGTGGTTTGGCAACAGCGTGACCGCCAACGATATTTCCGATGCGTGGATTCAGGAGGGTTGGTGTACGTATGCCGAGGGCGTTTATGTCGAGTGCATGTTCGGCTACGAGGACGCGATCAAATATTTTAACGGCTACAAGAGCAAAGTGCAAAACAAAGCGCCGATCATCGGCCCGACCGCGGTGAATCATTGGCCGCCGGGCGATCAGTATTTCAAAGGCGCGCTCTTCTTGCACACGCTGCGGCACGTGGTGGATGACGACATGAAGTGGTGGGCCATGGTGCGGGATTATGCCGAGCGTTTCAAATACAAAAACATTTACACCGCCGACGTGATCAATTTCTTCAATGCGTACTTCAAGCGCGATTTCGGCCCGTTGTTCGAGCAGTATCTGTATTATGCCAGCCTGCCGGTGCTGCAAGTGAAATTTGAGAAGGATCGCGTGGCTTTCAGATGGAAGGCGGAAGTGGAAGATTTCAACATGCCAGTGAAAGTACGGGTGAACGGCAAGGCGCATTTTATCTATCCGACTTCGCAGTGGAGATCCGAATCTCTCAATGGCGTCGCAAAAGAAAACTGGCAGGTTGCGACGGATCTGTTTTATATCGAAGCAGAAAAATACGCCGAACCCGATTAAAATAGTTTAATGATAAAATAATTTATCGAAAAAGTGATGGTTTTAAAAAGTAAAGAACCATCCGCTTAATCTGCTGAATCCGCTTACTAAATTTTTTGTAAGCTGATTGAGCGGATTAAGCTGATAAAAAAACCTTTTTGGTTGCGGCCTACGGCCGTAGGCTTGTCCGCGTTGTGATGATCGAGGAGGTTACAATGAAACGTTTAGCATTATTGTTGTTGCCGTTCGCTCTCATTATATCGGTCAGTCGTTCCATTCATGCGCAGGCAAATTTTCCCGTTTTGTTATCTTCCAACCCGGAAGCCGCCAACTGGGATGATCGTTTCAATTTGACTGGCGCAGACAACTTTGTTTTTGCCATTGCCGCGCACGGCGATTTCATTTATATTGGAGGTGGATTCACCGAAGTGGGTGGCAAGATGATTAATAACATTGCCAGATGGGATGGTCGCGATTGGTCAACACTTGGCAGCGGCACAAACGGTGGCGTCACTGAGCTTGCAATTAGCGGTGACGATCTTTATGTCGCAGGAAATTTTTCGCTTGCCGGTGGAGTGAATGTACGCAGCATTGCCAGGTGGAATGGCAACAATTGGTCGCCTTTAGGAAGCGGGGTCAATAATCCCATCAGCGCCATCGTGGCGAGCGGCAACAACCTCTACATTGGTGGCCCATTTACGGAGGCCGGAGGAAAACAAGTCAATCACCTTGCTCGCTGGGACGGCCAAAATTGGAACGATGTTGGTGGCGGTGTCAATGGTGAAGTTTATTGTCTGGCCGCCAACGGCACGGAACTTTATGCCGGCGGAATATTTACACTAGCAGGCAACGTCAGCGCCAATCATATTGCCAAATGGGATGGCACAAAATGGTCGGGCTTAGGCAACGGCGTCGCCGGTATCGTGACGGCGATAACGGTGAATGGTCAAGAAGTGTATGTGGCCGCATATCAAAATCAGATTGAGGCCAGCAGCATTATGAAATGGAATGGCAGCCAGTGGACGACTTTGCTCAAAGACAATCTGCGCAGCTATCTGACCGAATTAGCCTTCAAAGATGGCACGCTTTATGTGGGCGGATTTTTTCAAAGCATTGCCGGCAAGAATATTAGTTACCTCGCCCAATGGAATGGGGCCGCCTGGTTGCCGGTGGGAGGGGGGAACATCGATGGCGGTGTTCATGCGATGGCTTTGCGCGAAAATGAAATTTTAATCGGCGGCGTTTTTGAAAATATCGATGGATTACATGTTCGACATGTCGCACGTTGGAATGGAAAACAATGGTCACCGGTCGGAATTGGTAAAGGGCTGAATGCCGAAATTCTTTCCATAACCGTGGATCAAAACAACATTTATGCCGGCGGCGCTTTCATTTCCGCCGGACAAACCCGCCTCAACCATATCGCCAAGTGGAACGGACAAGACTGGGAGAGCTTGGGAACAGGTGTTAATGGTGGGATTTTGGCCCTTGGTGTGAGCGGACACGAAATATATGCCGGCGGCATTTTTTCCATGGCCGGCGAAGTGGAGGCGCAAAACATCGCGAAATGGGATGGCGAAAAATGGTCGGCATTGGAAACGGGTGTGAACAACATCGTAAACGCCATGGCCGTGAGTGGCACAAACGTGTATATCGGGGGGTATTTTAACAAAGCCGGTGAATGGAGCGCCCGCCACATTGCCAAATGGGATGGTAGCAGTTGGTCCGTCTTGGGAAGCGGAACGAACGGCCGTGTCAACGTCATTGCGACGCATGAAAATGAAGTCATCGTTTCCGGAAATTTTACTACGGCTGGAGGCCGAGATTTGGTGAATATAGCCAAGTGGGATGGCAATGATTGGTCATCATTCGGGGACGGCATGTTAGAAGGCGGATACGCCAGCGCTATTGAAATTCATGAAGGAGAAATATATTTCGCCGGCTGGTTTCCTCGTCTTACTCCTCCGGAGACCATCCAAGTTGTGAAATGGGATGGCAAGCGCTGGTCAATGCTCGGCGACGGGGCAGGCGGTTTCCCCGGTCTCATTTATGACATGGCAGTTGTTGGTGATGAGCTTTACGTTGCCGGATCGTATATGATAAATTTGGAGTTCGTCACCTATGGTATTTCAAGGTGGGACGGAGAAAATTGGTGGCCTCTCGGCAGCGGCTTGGAAGGCGCCGCTAACGCGTTGGGCTTCATCGGAAGCGAGCTTTATGCCGGCGGCTTTTTTAAAAAGGCCGGCAATAAACAATCCGCCCACTTCGCGCACTGGAGCATTCCGCCCAGTGCGCGAAACGATTTGGCGTCCACCGATGAAGAGATGGCCGTGACTGTCAATGTGCTGTCCAATGACCGTGCTACCAACCGGGGCATCAATATCAATTCGCTTACGCTAGCGCGGCCACCAGCTAACGGCGATTTAAGGAACGACAGCAACGGTAACCTGACTTACACACCTGCGCTTGATTTTTTTGGCAGCGACAGTTTACAATATCGCGTGCAAGATAATGAAGGTTATACCTCCAATGCCGCCACCGTCACAATTACCGTGAAACCGATCAACGATCCTCCAGGAGCATTTACCCGCTTGCTGCCAAAAGATAGCAGCGTGGTGCACGACAATACCATCCGCTTCGTTTGGTCGCCGGCTCAGAATGTCGATCGCGACACGATAACGTATTTTATGCGTCTCGCCGCCGGATATCTCGACACCAGTTTCACCACACCCGACACTTCTTTGACCGTGAATTTTCGCGCGCTTCGCTTCGAAGGCGATAGCTTGACGGTGAACTGGAGTGTCGTGGCGACGGATGGTCGATTAGCGACGCAACCAACAAATGGTGCCGGTGTTTTTACGCTGGATCTTATGACAAGTATCGAATCGCCGGGGATCGCGAAATTGCCCACCGCCTTTGCCCTTTTTGAAAGTTATCCAAATCCGTTGTCGAGATCAGCCGGCAATCCGATCACCACATTGCGCTATGATCTGCCCATCATTTCGCATGTGCGTTTGGAGATTTATGATTTGCTTGGTCGCAAGATTCGTGTTTTGGTCGATCGAGAACATTCCCCTGGCTCTTACGAGATTAGGTGGAACTGCTCGAACGAGGCGGGAATGCAGGTTGATTCTGGCATATATTTTTATCGGCTGCAAGCCAAAGGCAAACATGCCACAACCTTTGTGGCCACTCGAAAATTGCTGGTAATAAGATAAGGAGCGGAGCAATTTATGAAAACGACTTTGTCGATTTCAATTATGGTGGGGACAATTGGCGCATTCATTTTGTCGAGCCGCGCCCAAGAGATTTGGCTGCAAGCTACTTTACAGCAACATTTGCAATCGCGCCAACTGGCCGCATGGCCTCAGATCATGAAACCCATGAATGCTGGAGAACGCTCGTGGCTCATCCCCGGCGACGAAAACTGGGGCGATCAATTTGCCGCGCCGGGAACCGACTACGAAGTCAATGCCATCGCAGTTCTCGGCGATACGGTTTACGTTGGCGGCGCCTTCACGCAAGCCGGTGGCATGCCGGCAAATCACATAGCCAAATGGGATGGCAAACGCTGGTCCGCGTTGGGCAGCGGCGTCAATGGAACAGTTTTAAGTATAGCCGTCAGCGGCAATGATATTTACGTTGGTGGCGCTTTTACAAAGGCGGGCCAAGTCACCGCGAAGAATCTCGCGAAATGGAATGGCGCGACTTGGTCCGTTGTAGACAACGGTTTGAACGGCGCCGTTCGTACGATCGCCGTGAAAGACAGCATTCTTTATGTCGGCGGCGATTTTATGCAGGCCGGAAACTTGACGGTCAATCGCATCGCGAAGTGGGACGGCAAACAATGGTCATCCTTGGGCAGCGGTGTCAGCGGCATAAATGAAGCGGTCAACGTTATCACCGTCGATGGCAGCGCAATTTATGCCGGAGGCGTATTCGAAACCATCGGCGGCGTTTACGTCAACCACATTGCAAAATGGACAGGAAGCCGTTGGCAGGCTTTGGGTTCGGGGGTGTTCATCTATGGGCACCCTATTGGTCCTCTTTACGGTGGAGTACATGCTATCGCCGTACGCGGCAGTGATGTTTATGTGGGTGGGAATATATCTGGCGCCGGCGTCTCCAGCGCGACCGGCATTGCGCGATGGGATGGCAGCGATTGGTATAAGCTTGGAGCAGGCATCAGCGGTCCCGTTTGGACGATTGCTATTGAAGGCAATAATCTCTACGCTGGCACCATATTAGGTGGAAATGTTGCCAAGTGGAATGGCGCCAGTTGGAGTGGTTTGCGGAGTGGGATATCAGGAGCGCCACAGCATGTTTTTGCTCTGGCGGTTCACAACAGCAACTTGTACGCCGGCGGCGATTATGCGAAAGCAGGCGCTTTTATTGCCAATAAAGTCGCACGGTGGGATGGCCAAGCATGGTGGGCAATGGGCAACGAGATTATCGGCTTGGATAATTATGTCAATGCCATGGCACGCAACGATAGCGGTGTTTGCGTAGCCGGTGGGTTTATCACCGCGGATCGCCTGGTCGTCAATCGGGTGACGAAGTGGGACGGCCAAAAGTGGTCAACTCTGGGCAGTGGCATGAACGAGGAAGCCACGTCGCTGGCAATAAGTGGCAATGAGATTTATGTCGGTGGCGGCTTCACGGAAGCTGGTGGTGTTCCTGCCAATCGCATCGCCAAGTGGGATGGTACGAGCTGGTCGGCGCTTGGAAGCGGTGTCAACAATTATGTTTATGCCCTTGCCACCAACGGCGAAGAAGTTTATGCTGGCGGTGAATTCACGGAAGCCGGCGGCGCTCCAGCCAGTCAAATCGCCAAATGGGATGGTAGCAGTTGGTCTGCGCTCGGTAATGGTGTGAATGGAAGAGTGCAAGTGATCACCGTGCATGGCAGCGATATTTATGTTGGCGGCTCCTTCACTGAGGCCGGAGAGCAAAGCGCCAACAACATTGCCAAATGGGATGGGCTTGGCTGGTCAGCTTTAGGCGCCGGCGTGAATTCGGAAGTTGCTGCCATCATTGTGCGCGATAACGAGGTTTTTGTCGGCGGCTATTTCACGCAGGCCGGTGGCATGTCTGCCAAATACATCGCCAAATGGGATGGCAGCCAATGGTGGGATCTGGATAGCAGAATGGACGGCGCGGTAAAGGCGCTTGCGGTTAACGCTGGCATTCTTTATGTTGGCGGTCAATTCACCGAAGCTGGCGGTGTCGTTGCCGATCAGATTGCTAAATGGCACGGAACGAGATGGTCATCGTTAGGAAGTGGTTTATCTGGATTTTCGTGGGCGTTGGCCGTCGACGATCACAACTTGTTTGTGGGCGGCTCTTTTGGCAAAACCGGTAACAAAGGCGCGTGGAATTTCGCCAAATGGCATGAACCCAATTTAGCGCCGCTGGCAAGAAGCGATCGCGTCGTGACCGATGAAGAGCAGGCCGTTGCCTTCAACGTGCTTTTAAATGACGCTGATGTCGATGGTCAAATCGATACCAACTCGGTGCGTCTCGTGCAGATGCCGGCCCATGGCGCCGTGCAATCACAGAGTGGGGGCGTCATGACTTATATTCCGAACTTGGATTTCAGCGGCGATGATCGTTTCGTGTACGTCGTCAATGATTTGCAGGGCGTCCCTTCCAATCAAGCTGCCGTGAGAATAAGAGTCAACAACATCAACGATGCGCCGGTGCTCGATAATCGCGGCATCATGTTCTTGACGACGATTGTGATGGGTGATACCAGCTCGCCCGGCGATATGGTGGCCGATATTATTGCCAGCGCCGGCGACGATCGCATTACCGATGTTGACAGCGGCGCCGTCGAAGGCATCGCCGTGATTGATGTGGATGACACGAACGGCACATGGCAATATTCCCTCAACGGCGGCGTGAGCTGGACTGGCTTTGGCGCGGTTTCTGACACGGCGGCAGTTCTGTTAAATCCAGCCATGCGGATTCGTTTCAAACCCAAAGTAGACTTCAGCGGCTCGGCCGGCGAAATCATTTTTCGCGCGTGGGATCAAACTTCCGGCGCCAATGGCGATAGAAATGTGAATGCCTCCATCAATGGCGGCGCAACGGCATTCAGCCGCAATATCGAGGCCGCAACTTTGAAAGTGAACATCAGGCCGCTGGCCCAAAATGATACGCTGGTCACGGACGAAGATCGCGCCCTCGTTATTGAGGTCACGCAAAATGATCTTGATAGCGATGGCAACATTATCAAGAGCACCGTCAGCATCACGCAAAAACCGGTTCATGGCGTTTTGATGAACAACGTCGACTCGACTTTCACCTATACGCCGAATCCAAATTTCAACGGGCGGGATAGTTTGAGATACACCGTTAAAGATAATGATGGCGCCGTCTCCAATGAAGCCGGCGTTCTCATCATCGTCAAAGCCGTCAACGATGCGCCGGCCGCGTTCAGACGTTTGCGGCCGGCAGACAACAGCATGGTTCGAGCTCAGCAAGTAATCTTTATGTGGACAAGGGCGCGAGACGTGGATGGTGACACCGTCTCTTACACACTCAACCTCACGGCGGGACGACTCGACACCAGTTTTGTTACTACAGACACGACTCGAATAATTGACTTTCCCCAGCTTAATCTCGAAAGCGACAGTTTGCAGGTGACATGGACAGTGACAGCGACTGACGGGCGAATCAAGATCGACCCGTTGAACCGAGCGGGCACTTTCATCTTAAATCTTGTAACCGGCGTTAATGACCAATATACTGAGAAATTGCCGGCAGCGTTTATTCTACATGAAAATTATCCGAATCCTCTCCGTCTATCTGCCAACAATTCAGGAACTTTTTTGCGGTATGAATTGCCGCAGGCAGCCTTCGTGCGTTTGGAAATTTTTGACGTGTTGGGTAGAACGGTTCAAATTCTGATTGATGAAAAGCAATCGCCAGGTTTGCACCAGCGCCATTGGGATGGACTCGATCACACCGGCGTTCGAGTTCACTCTGGAATCTACTTCTACCGGTTCTACGCCCAGACTCAAGATGCGAAAATTTTTGCTGAAGTCAAAAAGATGTTGTTGATCCATTAGATTAAAATGGAAGGCTGTGATGAAACGACTCTTGTCGTTCAACATTCTTTCCCTCGCCGCCGCGGCGCTGCTCTCTGCATGCGGCTCACCGCCGGAAAAAGATTATCCGATCAAAGCCGTCCCCTTCACGCAGATTCAAATCACCGACGATTTCTGGACGGCGAGGATGCGCACCAACGTCGCGGTGACAATCCCGCATGCCTTTGAAAAATTGCGCGAGACCGGCGTCATCAACAATTTTGCCATCGCCGGAGGCCTCATCACAGGCGAGCAATGTGGCAATTATCCCTTCGACGATTCGGATGTGTACAAAACGATCGAGGCGGCTTCGTATGCTCTCGCCTCGAGTCACGATCAACGGCTCAAAAAATTTCTCGATAGTTTGATTGCCAAAATCAGCGCAGCGCAGGAAGACGACGGTTATCTTTACACCGCCCGCACGAACAACACGAAGCGATTCATCAATTCAATGGGCGAGACGCGCTGGTCGAAATTGCGCAGTAGCCACGAGCTTTATAACGCCGGACATTTATACGAAGCCGCCATCGCCCATTTTCAAGCCACGAATGAGCGCACGTTGCTCGACATCGCTCTGCGCAACGCCGAGCTGATTGCTGCGACTTTTGGACCAGACAAAAAACGTTTGCCGCCGGGGCATCAGGAAATCGAGCTGGGTTTGGTGAAACTCTATCGTGTCACCGGCGAAAAGAAATATCTTGATCTGGCAAAATTCTTTTTGGAAGAGCGCGGCCAGCCGCACGACGGCCGTGAGCTGTGGGGCGAATATGCGCAAGATCACCAACCGATTTTCGCGCAGGACGAGGCCGTCGGACACGCCGTGCGCGCGCCGTACATGTACGCCGCCATGACCGATATCGCGGCGCTTACGCGCGAAGCGCGATACGAACAGGCGCTTGACCGGCTGTGGGAAAACGTCGCCGGCAAAAAACTGTTCGTGACCGGCGGCTTAGGCTCAGTCAGTTTCGGCGAAGGCTTCGGCCCGAATTATGAGCTGCCGAATATGACGGCATATAATGAAACCTGTTCTTCCATCGCCAATATGCTCTGGCACTATCGGCTCTTTTTGCTGCGCGGCGACGGCAAGTACATCGATGTTTTTGAAAGAACGTTGTACAACGCCTTTCTTTCGGGAATCTCGCTCGAGGGCAATCGTTTCTTTTACGACAATCCGCTCGCTTCGCGCGGCCAGCATCAGCGGCGGCCGTGGTTTTATTGTTCGTGCTGCCCTGGCAACGTCGCGCGGTTCATCGCCTCATTTCCGCAGTATGTTTATGCGCAAACAGATGAGGCGATTTATATCAATCTTTTTGCAGTCGGCAATGCGAAGTTTGTGTTGGCAAATCAAAACGTGCTGATGACGCAAACGACACGCTATCCTTGGGACGGTCAGATCGAGATTGCAGTCGAGCCTGAGAAGCCGGCAACCTTTACAATTCTCGTTCGCATTCCGGGCTGGGCGCGTGATGAACCGGTTCCAACTGATTTGTATCGCTTTCAACCAGATGGCGATCATATCGTTGCGCTTACAGTGAATGGTCAAGCGCAGTCTCTTGATCTCGCGAAAGGATACGTGCCCATCCGCCGGCACTGGCAAAAAGGCGATAAGATTGCCCTCAACTTGCCCATGCCCGTTCGCCGCGTTCGCGCCAATGAAAACGTGAAAGAAGATGCCGGCCGGCTTGCTTTGCAGCGCGGCCCGCTGGTTTATTGCGCCGAAGGGCCGGATAATGATGGTCACGTGCTCGATTTGATTTGGCGCGATGATGCAGCGCTCCAATCGCATTTCCGCGCGGATTTGCTGAACGGCGTGAAGGTCATTACCGGCAAAGCTTATGGAACCCGTTTCTCGCCAAGCACGCAAAGCGTGGAGTTGAAAGAGCGGCCGTTTACCGCGATACCGTATTATGCCTGGGCGCATCGTGGCCCAAGCGAGATGGCGGTGTGGCTGGCGACGGAAGTCGATAAGGCCAAGCCGATTGGAAGCCCGTCTGTTGCATCCAAAAGTAATGTAACCTCTTCCGGCGGCGAGGGAATAGCCGCGCTTTATGACGGCGTGACGCCGCGCCTCGTTCGCGCCGACAGCGCTTTCGTTTGGACGACGCGTCGCGACACACTTTGGGTGCAATACAATTTTGCGCAAACCGAAGAAATTTCCGAGGCACAAGTTTACTGGCATGACGACGGAAAAACCTGCCGGGTGCCAAAGGCGTGGCGCCTTCTCGCGCGCTTTAACGGCGAATGGCACCGCGTGTGGGCGGAGAATCAACCTTGGGGCGTCGAGAAAAACAAATTCAACAAAATCGTTTTCGAGACGGTGCGGACGGACGCATTGCGGTTGGAAGTGCTGCCGCAGCCGAACGTCACGGCCGGCGTGTTGGAGTGGCGGGTTTATTGAGAGTAAAACAGAGCGGACCGGGCTTTGCAGAAACAAAGTCCGACTTCGCCCTTATCCGCAAAGGAGCAAAGCAATGGGTGCAGCAGAAGCCACGGCTCGCCGCAATGGCGATCTCATCCCACTCAACCTCATTTTTACTTATCCGGTGAATTGGTCACGATACAAAGTTTTACGTGACTTCATCCAAAACTTTTTTGATGCCGTTGGACCGGACGAGTGGAGAGAGCGTTTTTTCTACAGGTTTGAAAGCGACACCTTGACCATGGAGGCAACAGGTGTGTCGTTCAGCTATGATTGGCTGTTACATATCGGCGCCTCGACCAAACGTGATACGGACAAACAGTATGCCGGTTTTTTCGGTGAGGGCTTCAAAATCGCTTCGCTATGTGCCATAAGAGATCACGGCTGGAATGTAACCATGGCGTCACAGGATTGGGAGCTGGAAGTTACAACGACTTCCATCAGAGTGGATCAAACCAGGCTGAAATCTTTGGCCTATTTGGTCAGGGATAGAAAAAACTCGCAATCGAACTCCGTGTTGCGCCTCGGTCCATTTGATCGGGATGATCGAGAAACATTTGAATGCGCGGTATTGAGTTTTCTTTTCAAGGGAAATCCACTCGTCGGTGAAGAGATTTGGTCCTCTCGTTCGGGAGCGGTTTTCTACAGATCGAATAAATCCAAACCAAGCGGCTATCCTTCCACGTTTAATTATAGCGGGTCTGGAATCATATTCGCCGGATTTCAAGCCGTTGGGTCGTTTCCTTATCGTTTGGTTTTTTGCGTTCACAATTACCGCTTCAGAGATCGGGACCGAGGATCCTTTTACCGCATGGACGTTATTGAAGCGATAAAGTCCCTGGCGCGCATGATTTCTCCGGAGGCTGCATTCAAAGTGCTTACGGTTCTGAAAGATCGCTGGTATGACTATCCGGAACGCCGATATGATTTCGAGACCTGGCACGAGATCGTTCACGAATTGACTGGAATCATCGGAGGGTCGCCGCCTCATTGTAGTCAATGGAAAAAGAAATTCCCGCATCTCCTGGTGGCAAGGCAGATCAGGTCCAATGATCTGCCTCGCAAGAATAGACGAACTCAAGCGCTAGCATGGGTGCGGGATCAAAAGACAAAATATAAATTGGTGCAAGATGGATTTTTGCAGTTGGGCTACCCCGAGTTGGAAACGCTCTGCGAGGAAAACGACGGTTTCAACCTGACGAGATGGCCTAATCAAAGGGAACAGAAGCATATCGCATTGCTCGAAAACGCAGTTTTATCCATTTTCTCCAACTTTTTGTGTGAAGAAAAATTGCCCCCGTGCCAGGTCATAAAGAATAGCAATGGCGTCTGGAACGGCATGGCAAATTGTATACGCCTCTCGAATCCTCGTATGACACTTTCCGGGAACAAAGCAAAATTTGAGTTGCCTTACATCGCCCTCAAGAGCCATTTATTCCGGAGAGGAAATTTTGGCGAGGCATTGAGCACATATTTGCACGAGTTAGCTCATGCTTTCGGCGGGGACAAATCCGCACACTTTAGCAAAGCGATAACGGAACTTCTGGAAACTGCTTTGATCCGGTCTCGAGAGATCGAACGTTTTCGTCATCTTTGGGAAAAGCTTGATGGGTAAGAAATTTTTTCCATCCTTAGTCAGAGACAAACACGGTGCCAACATGTCTGATGAACCGAAATCCGAATTGATCCTTTACCAGACCAATGACGGCAAGACCCGTCTGGAAGTGCGGATGGATCAGGAAACCGCCTGGCTGACACTCAATCAGATGGCCGACTTGTTCCAGCGTGACAAGTCGGTTATTTCCAGGCATATTCGCAATGTTTTTGAGGAAGGCGAACTTTCGCGCGAACGAACTGTTGCAAAATTTGCAACAGTTCAGTTGGAGGGTGACCGCGAAGTGAGCCGAGAAGTCGAGTATTTCAACCTCGACGTCATCATCTCCGTCGGTTACCGCGTGAAGTCGCATCGCGGCACGCAGTTTCGCATTTGGGCCACGCAGCGGCTGCGCGAGTACATCGTGAAAGGATTCGCGTTGGACGACGAGCGCCTGAAGCAAGTTGGCGGTGGCAATTATTTCGACGAGCTGCTGGCCCGTATTCGTGACATTCGCTCGTCGGAGAAAATTTTCTGGCGCAAAGCGCTCGATATTTACGCCACTAGCATTGATTATC
>JBOHQZ010000028.1:0-18183 GCA_050732275.1 bacterium | reverse complement strand
TGGCAAGCCTACGGCCGTAGGCTTCAGCTTGCCGCCGTTGCGGGCAAACTAAAGTTTGCCACTCCGTTTGCGCAAACGCGGCGCATGACGTTATTGAGCAGGTCACGTGAGTTAGTGGCCTGCCCTGCGCTTTTTAAAACGGGAAAAATCGGACGCGAGCTTTTCCGAATCTCCCGTTTTTATTTTTATGGCTCGCTTAGGCCAGCGCTTTTGAACTAAATCGTACAAATCACCCTCATGGGGATTTTTGTACACTGGCATGATAATCAAAAAATTCATATATTTACTGCCGATTTCTTGCAAGACTCAATTTGGCATGAAGGTTGTGAATGATAAATGCAGAGGTGCTTAAAACAGTAAGCACAAACTTTAACAATCATAAATCGGAGGTTTTTATGAGTGCAAATACCAAGCAGTTGAGAGATTTCAAGGAAATTGTCATGGCGCATGGAAAATTAAAGAACAACTTTTTCGCTATAATTTTGAGGGTCGGGCTGGTTCTCGGCTTTCTTGCCGGATTCATGGCATGTAATAATAAAGACAACCCTGTTGAACCCGTTGAAAAGCCAACCCCCGGTGATTACGAAATATCAGTTAAAGTAGATACAATGACCCGGTGGTTTAAGTTGGTTATTCCACCCAAATACGATCATACGGCGCCAAGGCCATTATTATTGTATTTCCATGGTGGCGCTCAATCAATGGATTTTCCATTTAAGAATCGCCAAGATCTGATAAAGCGCTGTGAAGAAGAAAACTGGATTTTAGTATTCCCCAATGGCGCCAATTCAACGGACAACAGGAGTGGTGGAGCGACCTGGAATGCCGTACACTGCTGTCCTCCAGCCTTGAAGTTCGATGTCGATGATATTGGCTTTGTGAGAAAAATAGTCGATACTTTATCAGTCGATTTAAGAATAGACGCAAAGCGGATTTACGCTATGGGAGGATCCAATGGAGGCATGTTCACCCACCGATTAGCCGCAGAAATGAGTGATGTATTTGCTGCAGTTGCCCCAAGTCAGGCAACCATTGGTGGGCAGGTTGATTCACTTAGTCCTGTGGTTACAGTGCAACCATCTCAACCGATTCCAATTATAATGGCCCATGGTTTAAATGATCGCACTGTAAATTATCACGGCGGGCAAACAATTGACGGAGACCGAATTGATATTTCTTTCAGAGAATCCGCATTGTTTTGGGCGAACAATAACCAATGTACGATCAGCCGAGCGGACACAACTGTTGTTAATGGCCTAAATGGAAAAGTTTGGATCATTAGTTTTAGAGATTGTAATGCCTCTGTGGAAGTGAGAGCCGTTACGATCGAGAACCATGGACACGGTTGGCCTGGTTTGGAAGAGTCGGGATACGATGGCACCAATGCCATGGTAGATTTTCTGAAGCAGTTTTCAAAATGATTCCTGCTTTCAGCCTGTTATGACTAATAACCTGATGGAGAGTCACCATGAAAAAAGCTGCCTTACAACAGCGCATTTTCTTTCTCATCTTTTCCGGTTCCATCTTTTTATTTAGTTGTTCAAAAAATGGCACTGAACCGGAAAAAGAGAAAGAGAAAGAGTATGAAATTGGCAAGAACCGCTACACCTTGGCTATGGATGGCGACACCAGAGAATATTATGTTCACGTGCCGACGATTTATAATCCAAACACTCCCACTCCGGTTGTCTTTATGCTGCATGGCACAACCGGTGATGGCGAAAGATTCTATAACATTTCGGGGTGGAAGGAAGTCGGAGAAGCTGAGAATATTCTGACGGTTTATCCATCCTCCTGGCGCTATTGTATTATTGATGATGATGGTCGACACACCACCACCAAATGGAATATTTATCCGGGATCGTTTGGCTATTGCGCCGGAGAAGTTCCCAGAGACGACGTGAAATTTTTGCGCCGGATCATCACGGAGCTGAAGAGCGTTTTTAACGTGGATGCCAAGAGAATTTATCTCGTCGGATTTTCCAACGGCGGACAAATGGCCTTCCGCTGTGCCGTAGAAATGAGCGATGTTCTTGCCGCGGTGGTTGAAAATGCCGGCTCCGTGTCAAGGGACACCACCGCGGTTCCCATACGGAATTTGCCGGTTACTTTCCAAGTGGGCAACGAGGATGGCTTTTTCTTTAATTCACCCGCTCCATTGGATTCCTTTGAATTTGGGTTGAACAATAATCCAATATTTCAAAGAATCGTCCATAGCCATACGAGCACGTTTCAATACCGCTCGACCTACACCATTTCGGGCGACGTGAACGCCGCCATGATTGCCACTTATCCTGCCAACCCACCTGGGGAAAACAGGACCTTCAATATGATTTTGGTAAAAGGCTTGGGTCATCAGTATCCGAATGGAACAAACCATTGGATGAATGGAGCGGTAGTGCATTGGGCGTGGCTGAAGAATTACACGCTGCCGTAAAATGATAAAGTCGGATTTTATTTTTATAAACTCACCGCGGGCAAATTTTCGCAAACGCGCAAAGCGCTTTTGATGAAATAAGTAGCCGCGGAGTGGCAAGCCTACGGCCGTAGGCTTCAGCTTGCCGCCGTTGCGGGCAAACTAAAGTTTGCCACTCCGTTTGCGCAAACGCGGCGCATGACGTTATTGAGCAGG
This sequence comes from bacterium, assembly GCA_050732275.1. Taxonomy (GTDB): domain Bacteria; phylum Zhuqueibacterota; class Zhuqueibacteria; order Zhuqueibacterales; family Zhuqueibacteraceae; genus Zhuqueibacter. Next base: position 15,551 of record JBOHQZ010000028.1, on the reverse strand, counting down.
TCACGTGAGTTAGTGTCCTGCCTGCGCGTTTTTTAAAACGGGAGAAATCGGACGCGAGCTTTTCCGAATCTCCCGTTTTTATTTTTATGGCTCGCTTCGGTCAGCGCTTTTGAACTAAATCGTACAAATCACCCTCATGGGGATTTTTGTACACAGGCATGTTAATCAAAAAATTCATATATTTACTGCCGATTTCTTGCGAGACTCAATTTGGCATGGAGGTTGTGAATGATAAATGCAGAGGTGATTAAAACAGTAAGCACAAACTTTAACAATCAAAAATCGGAGGTTTCTATGAGTGCAAATACCAAGCAGTTGAGTATCAGCAAGAGATTTTATGGCTGGATGGCGATACTCGTTTGCGTTCTGTCGCTTGGCTGCGCAGACGATCCCTCGAATATCGTGAGTCCCGAGCCCGAGCCTGAGTACTCTCCACCTGATCGCAAGGATGTGTTCTGGGGACCGGAAATTCCGAAAACGCTCGGCGAGCATTCCCTCAGGGTGAAGTTCAATGGCGAGGACCGGATAGTCATCGTTTACGTCCCCGCCGCACAGCAAGCCGGCGTGGCGGCTCCGCTGGTTCTGGCGCTGCACCACGGAAACGGGAGCGCCGCTGGAATGGCAGAGGACCACCCCAACCTGATCACCGCCGCCAGCGAGGAGGGCGTTGTGCTCGCGTTCCCGCGGGGCAGGGAAGAAGCAGATAAGGCGGGCTACACCTGGTGGAGCTTTGGCAATGAGGAAGCGCTGGCTGACGTGGCCTACCTCGAAGGGGTGATCGTGTGGCTGCAGCGCTATCTGCCGATTGACACCAAGCGCACCTTCATGTGCGGGTTCTCGGCCGGGGCCGGCATGACCCAGCGCTTCGCCGCTGAACGCCCCAATCGCATCAAGGCCGGCGCGGCGTTCGGCTATTCCACGGGGTTCACTAGGACAGACGGGATCCACGTCAAGTATCCAAAGCCGGAAGCCCCCATTTCTATGTTCCTGGTCCGGGGCGGACGAGATGAGGCTGTGCCTCCGGATGGAATGACGCCCAACGACAATGGAGAGATCCACGACTCGGTCGCCGACCAACTGGGTTTCTGGGTCAACGCCGCCGGAGGCACACCGGAGCAGGTGGTGAAGGAGGAGTTGGACGATGACGCCACCCGTTACACATACGCCTCAGGAAGCATTCTCGTCGAAATGACCTATAGCAAGAGCCTGGGCCACCGATGGCCGACTACGTACGACAGGCCGGTCCTCGACTGGTTCCTCGCCTTACCTTAAGGTGAGCAGAGCAAGCCTGCCCTAGCGCCCTCTCCGTCCGGCGGGGTGGCGCAGGGCAGGGTTCGTGAAAGAGACGAAAGCTGTATTTAACTTGACAATATTAAGTCAAAGATTCTATATTTGAGGCGCTACCATGAGAAAATATTTGCTTGCAACTTTTCTGATCATTGCCGGACTGAACGTGTCCAGCGATGCACAAACAGTTCGAGGGACCATCTTGTCGAGACGGTTTATCGGTCAGGTGACGCACGATACGGTTAGTTACAACATTTACCTGCCGCAGGGATACCAGGGCAACACAACGCGTTATCCCGTCATTTACAATCTTCACGGTTTGGGCGGAAACCAGTTCAGGCATAATGAGGTTGTAGCTGCGAACTTTGAAGCAGCGCAGGATGTCGGGCTGATCGGTCCCGTGATCATTGTGTTTCCCGATGGATATGAGAACAGTTGGTGGGCGGATAGCTTCAACGGCAACAAGCCGGCGGAGACCAATATCGTTCGAGAACTAATTCCTACCGTTGATTCGTTGTACCGGACAATCCCGGACAGACAATTTCGCGTGATTCAAGGATTCTCCATGGGAGGATTTGGCGCGTCGAAGTTCATCACGAAGTTTCCAAATCTTTTTAAGACCTGCGTGATCCACGATGGTGCCATGTCTACCTGGACATCGTTAGTGAACAACCATCCTCACGTTGCCAGAGAGATCTTTAACAACGACGAAACCTATTTCAACAAATATGCGCCCTGGCCGTTTATTGCGCGGCGTGACAGCCTTCTTCGCGTTAACGTCTCCATTCGTATCGTGGTCGGCGCTATAACAGACTTGAATCGAAATTTTCGTGATACGCTCCTGGTTCATTCGATTCCGTTTGACTATGTGGAAACCAGTTGCGCCCATGAGTTGTCCTGTATTTTAGACAAGGAAGGCTTGAATACGGCAGCGTTCGTTGCCAAGAGCATGTCCACGCCGACGAGAGTGGAGGCCTCTGTCGCGACGCTACCAAATGGCTACGCTTTGCAGCAAAACTATCCGAACCCATTTAACCCGTCAACAGTAATCAGTTTTCAGTTGCCAGTGAACAGTCACGTGACGTTGAAAGTGTTCGATGTGACTGGCCGCGAAGTCGCGACATTGGTCGATGAAAATCTCGCAGCGGGAAAGCACGCCGCAACGTTCGCGCCGCGCGATTTGGCCGGCGGATTTTATTTTTATAAAATCACCGCAGGCAAATTTTCGCAAACGCGCAAAGCGGTTTTGATGAAATAAAATTGTAGCGCAGACTTCCAGTCTGCAAATTCGCGCAGTATTACAAAGTTTTTCGCAAGTCAAACCCTGCCCCGCAACAGCGGGGCGCTACTTTTACTGCGAGTGAAAGCGATGAAGCAGTGCGTAACAATAGACTCGGAGGTAACGAAATGAAATTCGCCGGCCTGGCCCTCTTGCTGTGCTTCGGCAGCGCGGAAATGCTGTTGGCGCAGCGCCAATCGTGGTTTATTCCGCCGAAAGACACGGACAGCGAGATCACCACGGATCTCGCAGCGCATTACGTCGCGCTCAATCAATCTGCGGCGCCGAAAAACCAGTTGTTCCTTCATTTCCCTGGCACGGCAGTAACGCCGTCTGCTCAACAGCAGCTCGCGAATACTGCCGCTGATCTCGGCTTTCATGTGATCAGCCTCAACTATCCGAACGATCAGGCCGTCAACGATTTGTGCGGCGGCCAGAACACCGATCTGGACTGCTATGCCAAAGTGCGTTTGGAGATCATAGACGGCATTGACCGTACGCCGCTGCTCAACATTACCCGGCCCAACTCGATTGAGAACCGGCTGATCAAACTGCTTGCCCACTTGCCCAGCCGAGCTCCCAACGCCGGCTGGGCGCAGTTCCTCGAAAACGACAGCACGATTATTTGGTCGTCCATCATCGTCAGCGGGCATTCACAGGGCGGCGGACACGCCGGCATCATTGGCCGATACCATCGCGTGGCGCGTGTGATCATGTTCGCAGCGATGGATTACAACGGCCCCGAGCGCAAGCCGGCCAACTGGATCGCCGTACCCGATTCGACGCCGAACGCGACGCCGGCAGAGCGATTCTACGGCTTCTCGCATCAGCGCGACGGGTTGGTGAATTTCGCGATACTCTCCGCGCTGATCTGGCCGGCTTATGGGATGAATGCCTTCGGGCCGGTGGTGAATGTGGATACCGCCGCGCGGCCATACAGCAACACGCATTCGCTCACTTCCAATCTCAATTCGCCGACCAACAACTATCACGGCTGTGTGGCGGGGGACCGACATCTGGCCTTGCAGCCGGACGGCACGCCGGTTTACAAACCGGTGTGGGAATATTTGCTGTCAAATACGGTCGTGAGTGTGAAAGAGGAGAAAGCGCAATCGCCCTCGAGTTTTCTTCTCGATCAAAACTATCCGAATCCGTTTAATCCTTCGACCACGATTCGCTTCTCGCTGCCGAACCGTGAGCGCGTGACGTTGAAAGTGTTCGATGTGCTTGGCAGAGAGGTCGCAACGTTGGTGGATCATGAAGTCTTGACTGCCGGCCATCACGCGCGGAGCTGGGAAGCCAACAACGCCACAAGCGGCGTTTACTTCTATCGGCTCGTCGCCGGCGATTTCCAGGAAACCAGGAAAATGATATTAACGAGGTGAAAGATGATAACGCGAAGTGGCGCAATCATGAAACACAAAAACTTGTTATTGTCATTATTCGTTTTGCTGCAATCGGCATATATCTACGGTCAGAAGGATTGTACGAAAACCTCCATCGGGCAAGTGCCGCTGAACGATTTGGGCATGGGCACTTATCAAGGCTATCAAGGCGGCCTTTATCCTGGCGGCAGCAACAGCCTGCCCATAGCGCATAAAACCGCCGGGCTTGTCGCCGCGGCTCAGATCAGGCCGTTAAACCAATCGGGCAATGTGGATATCGTCAATGGCAAGATCGCGCTGATTTCGATTGGTCCATCGTTTACCACAATGGAATTTTCTGCATTCCGACTCATTGCCAATCAGGATGTGACGATCAATCCCAAAATCGTGCTCGTCGATGGCGCGCAAAGCGGCCAATCCGCTGAACAATTTGCCGATACCACCGACAATGTTTGGAACGTGATCGCTCAACGCCTGAGTCTTGCCAATGTGACCTGGCAACAGGTTCAGGTGGCGTGGGTCAAGTCTGTGAATGCGGTGCATACCGCGGGTTTTCCCGACGACGCGACAAAACTAACCGGCGACCTGGCGACGATCGCGAGAAATCTGAAAGCAACGTTTCCCAATATCAAACTCGCATACTTCTCCAGCCGGACATACGGCGATTATGGAAAGAGCGAACCTTATCCCTACGAAACAGGCTTCGCGGTGAAATGGCTGATCGAGAAACAAATCAACGGCGATACCACGCTGGCGTTTTCCGGCGCCAATCCCAAAGCGCCGTGGCTGGCATGGGGGCCGTATTGGTGGGCCGATGGCACGACGCCTCGTCAAGACAGCTTAATTTGGGAATGCAGCGATTTTCAAGCCGACGGCGTTCACCCTTCGCTGTCCGGCCGCGCGAAAGTTGCAAGAATCTTGTTGGCATTTTTCAAAACGGAGCCCACCGCCAGCTCGTGGTTCCTCAGAAATCCGCCGACGTCTGTTGAAGCGACGCAACACTATTCTCCGCGCGGTTTCACCTTGGCGCAAAATTATCCGAACCCGTTTTGGAGCGGAGCGGCATCCCCCGCTCGGAGCGGGGAAATCCGTCAACCGTGATCAGTTTTCAGTTGCCAGTGACCAGCCACGTAACGCTGAAAGTGTTTGATGTGACTGGCCGCGAAGTCGCGACATTGGTCGATGAAAATCTCGCAGCAGGAAATCACGCCGCAACGTTCGCGCCGCGCGATTTGGCCGGCGGACTTTATTTTTATAAAATCACCGCGGGCAATTTCTCGCAAACTCTCAAAGCAATTTTGATGAAATGAAGAAATTCAATACCCAAACAGCTCTATGGCTTGCGAGGTTCAGAAATTTATTCTGTGTTTGAAAAGCTGATTGTCTAGATTTTATTCAAGCGCATTGTTCGGCGAATGAACCGCTCGACCATTTTTGATGCCATTCTTCACTTGCCTTATTAACAACCCGGCCCCGCTGCAGAGCAACGGGGCGCGGCGTCTTTAGCGTTACTTGTTATTGCTCTTCACGAGCTTCGGCCAATTGGTTTCTGCCTTGCGGAAGTTGGCCTCTTTGTGCTTGGCAAATTCGCGCTTGATGTCCTGGTTGTATTGCAGGACGAGGCGGCCATCGACGATTTCCCAGGTATCGATTTCCACCGGGAATAACTGGCCGATGGACACGCCATACGCACAATAACCGCCGTAGATCGGGAGATACTTCTCCGGTTGCTTCTCAAACGTGGCTTGGTTCTCTGCAGATGCGAACAAGTATTTGTAGCCAAGATATTCTGCAGCTATGGCCGGGTTGCCCTTGGTCGCTTTGCCGATCGTGTGGAACGCCACCGGATCGTAGCCCTGCAGCGCAATCTTGCTGTGTGCGTCGGCATTCACGAGATCACCCGCCAGGGCGAGATTAGTGGCTAGCACCAAGCCTGCCAAAAATGTGATAACGCGTTTCATGTCTGCTCCTTTCTTTGAGTTGATAGATAAGAAGACGCGGTTTTGCATCTTTTTTCTGCGTCATCTATATAGACGACGCGAGGAGCAGATATCTTACTTCGCAACGCGATAAGCCGCAACCAACCATGGAAAAATTATCCACCGAACTTCACTGAAGTCACCAAGTGTCGCCGAATAAAATTCTTTTCGGCGTTTCTCGGCGGGGGTTTTTTACTTTTTCTGTACCGATTTTACTTTAAAGAGACTGATGTCAAAATCATCATACGCCAGCCGGCTAATCCGTGTCGTTCAGTGCGGCCAAGAGTAGCTGAAGTTCCTCATCGCATTCGGAGCACAGCTCGATATGTTGGAGCACGGGTGCGAGCTCCGAGGGCACCGGTTCCCCCCGCTGCATGATCTCCAGCAACCGGCCAACCCGTGAGAGCCATTCGTCGCAGTCTATCTCTTCCGGACGAGTAGCCACGATGCTCTGGGCAAGACTATCGAGTATTTCTCGTGTAATCTTCATAAGATGTCCTCTTTCTCTTCTGACTACTCGTGAAAAAGTTCTCTTACATCCTCGGCGCGGATGCCACGCCGTTCGAGGCCCGCTCTCAATTTCTTGCGAGCGTCGTGTTCCAGCTTGTAGAGCGCGTTGCGGTTGAGGTCAAGTCGCTCCATTAAAAGGGCCTGCGGAACGCCTGCCAATGAGCCCAGCACAGCTTCGCGCTGGCGCGGGGTTAGCTCCTCTTCGATTAATTTATAGAGTAAATGCACGATCTCCTGGCGCTGGCTGTCTTGTTCTTGTGTTGGCATCGACTCGCCATGTTCCATCCTGTCCAACGCCATCTCATCCAGCGACACGTTTTTCCAATGCGCTCGGCGCAGCATCGTCATGGCTGTGCGCACGGCTATGGCCGTCGCCCAAGTTGTAAAGCGACTATCGCCGCGGAAGCTGTTCAGGTTGCTTGTGATCTTCAGCAAAGCCTCCTGAACAAAATCTTCCACTACGGTATCATCGACTCCGGCACGATTCCCAAAAGCGCGGCTCAAGTTGCGCCGCATAATAATAGTGAGATCGCGCAAGGCCTCCTGTGCCGCCAAGCCTTCATCGCCTAAAGCGGCAAGCCAGTCTGCATTATTGCGCTCTGTATTTTGGACGGTCATTTTTGTCCTGCAAACAAAATATAATGGGTGGAATCTGCCCATCCCAATTTGCTATCGCGCCGCCAAGCGCTCCGCAAACATGCCGTGCCAGCCGGGCGAGAGGCCGCGTAAGCGCAGCGCCTTTTTGAGCGCCTCATGGTCGTGGTGATCGCGAAAAGCCAAGTGAAAGATTTCTTGCACCGTCATCTTCTCGGGATCAATCTCGATTCGCTCGATCGCATCGCCGGCGCCGACTTCGCCTTCTTGCAGAACGCGAAGATAAAACCCGGTGCGCGCGCTTGCCATAAACAGTTTCGGAAATTTGGGCAGGTTCATTTTGATGGCAAGCTTGTAGCACGGCACGCGCGGCTGCGTTATTTGCACCACTGCGTTGCCAATACGAAAAATGTCGCCGATGTGAATTTGATCTTCCATCATCTCAGTCACCGTGAAATTTTCGCCGAATTGCCCGTGGGCCAAATCTTGGCGGCCGAGCTTGTGCTTCCAATAATCGTAATGCTCGAACGGGTAAACATAAACTGCTTGATGGACGCCGCCGTGAACGGTTAAATCCGCCTGGCCATCGCCGTCGAGATTCAGCTCGCGCAGCATGACGCGCCCTTGCACCGGTTCTTTGAAGATTCCGGTCGTCACGATTTCCCCTTTGTACTGAATTTCTTTCGGCGGCGAAACGTTGACGGAGATGAGTTTCATTGGTCTGTTTGCAAGGTAATTGGAAATTAATGTAATCTACTCGGGAATAAAAATCCCACGGGCGTAGCCATACGGATAAATGAAACAAATCCGCGTGGCTTTTTAATCCGTGTTGCCGCCAAGTTTCGGGGTCCTCTGTTCAGTGGTTCCGATTCCCTAATTCGCAAAACCGACGGCTTTCCTCAAAAAATCCAAACCCCACACGGAATCCAGCGAGTAGCGGCCGGCGCCGGCAAAAAACAGCACGAGCGCAAGGCCGATCAAAACGAGGTTATACTCAAAGCCTTCCCGCCCAGCCGGAAGCTGGCCGAAGTAATTCATGAAAAAGCCGTCCTTGATATGCGAAAGATATATTGCCGCCGCCATTTGCAGAATGGCGATAACCGCGGCCAATCCCGTTGACACGCCGAAGAGCAAAAGAATGCTCACGACAAATTCTGCCAACACGCCGAACAAAGCCAATACGGCCGGCACGCCGAGCGTGTTTTGGAAATAGCCCATCGTGCCGCTGATGCCGTAGCCGCCGAACCAGCCAAAAACTTTCTGCACGCCGTGCGCGAAAAACACCGTGCCGAGCGTCAGCCGCGCGGTCAGCAGAGCAAGTGAATTCAGTGTTTCGTTATGCATGGTTTCTCCTTATCTAAGGGAGCATGGACTTTCTAGTCCACGAGCGCATCGCGGACAAGAAAGTCTGCACTCCCTTACATTTATAAAATTTTTGATACTACCAAGTGAGTTTTTGCAAAGCCGGACTAGCGCGGCGAGATCTGGGCGATTGAAAAGTTCGCCGTGCGCAAGTCCGACTTTGCTATTTTTGAAAGCACGTAACGTGCCAATTGCAGAATGGCTTTAACGTGTTGTTTTTAGACATTTCAGCTCACAGCAAATAACCTCAGAAATTTGTGATTTCACAAATTTTTTCGTATATTCACAAAAATTTGAGGTGAGACTTTATGAAGACGAAAACAACTCAAAAAGTGGGACGGGTTCGGCGATCATCACCAGAGCTCGCCGATTTGCGGCAGGCGAAAAAAGCCTGGCGCGAAAGCGAGGCACGCTATCGCGAGCTTTTTGAGAGAGCCGGGGACGCCATTTTCATATCCGACGAACAAGGCAAGATCGTCGAGGTGAATCAGCTCGCGTGCAGCAGCCTGGGATATTCGCGGGAAGAATTGTTGCGCCTGTTCATTTGGGAATTGAACCCCAAGAAATGGACGCCGGAGAAAGTTCGCGCGGTGATCCAAAAACTCAAGCCGGGGCAGCCGCAAACTTTCGAGAGCCGGCATCAACGCAAGGACGGCACGAGCTTTCCAGTGGAAATTCGCGTCGGCAATTTCGAGGCGGGTGGACGGCGATTGAATCTCGATTTGGTGCGAGACATCACTGCGCGCAAACGAGCAGAAAAAGCTTTGCGGGAGGCGAATGAAAAATTAGAACAACGTGTCGCAGAACGAACCGCGGAGCTGACGCGCGCTTTGGAGGAAATCGAGCGGCTGCGCGCACAGTTGGAAATGGATAATCTCTATCTCCGCGAAGAAGTTAAAACCGCGCTGGCCTTCGGCGACGTTGTCGGCGAAAGCGCGGCGTTGCGCCGGGTTTTGCAACAGATCGAAATCGTCGCGCCCACCGAGGCGGGTGTGCTGATTTTGGGAGAAACCGGCACCGGCAAAGAATTGCTGGCGCGCGCGATTCACGAGCGCAGCACCAAACGCGAGCGCCCGCTCATCAAAGTGAACTGCGGCGCGGTGCCGCGCGAGTTGTTTGAAAGCGAATTCTTCGGTCACGTCAAAGGCGCGTTCACCGGCGCGCTCAAAGATCGTTTGGGACGATTTCAAATGGCCGATGGCGGCACGCTTTTTCTCGACGAAATCGGCGAAGTTCCGCTCGAGCTGCAGAGCAAGCTGCTGCGCATTTTGCAGGAAGGGCAATTCGAGCGCGTCGGCGAAGATCGCACCCGCCAAGTTGATGTGCGCATTATTGCGGCGACCAACCGCAACCTTCGGCAGGAAGTGGCAGCCGGACGCTTTCGGCAAGACCTATATTATCGGTTGAGCGTTTTTCCGATTACCGTGCCGCCATTGCGGGAGAGAAGCGAAGATATTCCCAGACTGGCCAAACATTTCATCGAGCGTACTTGCGCGCGGTTGAATTGTCCACCCGTTCGCATCGCAACGGCGCAGCTAAAAAAACTGCAGCACTATGATTGGCCGGGAAACATTCGTGAATTGCAAAACGTGATCGAGCGCGCCGTGATTTTGGCGCGCGGCGGCGTTCTGCAACTGGAGCTTATGCTGCCGCACGGCGGCGAGGCCGAGACAATTTCCGATGCGCCTATTGAAACTGCTGTATTGCCTGCAACTCGCATCATTCGCGAAGAAAAATGGAAGGAGCGCGAGCGCACGAATATATTGGCTGCGCTCAAACAGGCCAATGGGAAAGTTTACGGCTCCGGCGGCGCGGCCGAGCTGCTCGGCTTAAAACCGAATACGTTGGCTTATCGGATGAAAGTGATCGGGATTCGGAAAAGAGCTTTTAGCTAAAATCACGAGACTTGCTTTCCTCAACGGGATGAATTAAATTGTCGATATGATGATCAGCAAAACAATCACATTCAGTAGAAAGGCTCGTTCTTTCCATGTCTAACAAAGTCATAACCGGTCACCGAATGCAGAATTTGATCAAGGCGATCAAAGGCTACATTTATACGGTGACGGTGGAGAACGGCGTTGCTGCGGAAACGTACCACGGCGAAGGGTGCGCGGAAATCACCGGTTACAATTCCGAGGCTTTTCAGGCCGATCCGGATTTATGGTTTCGCATGGTTCACGCCGAGGATCGCGAGGCGGTGAAAAAGCAGGCAGCGAAGGCGCTCGCCGGTGAGGAGCAACAACCGCTCGAACATCGCATCCTGCATCGCGACGGTTCCATGCGGTGGGTGAAAAGCACCATCGCGCTGAACAAAGATGAGCGCGGCAGACTGATTTCCTACGACGGTTTGATAACCAACATCAGCGTACGCAAAAGCGCCGAGGAAGCGCTGCGTGAGAGCGAGCAGCGCTACAAAAGATTGCTCGATTCGGTCACGGGTTATATCTATCATGTGCGCGCGGCCAACGGCATCGCGGTTGGGACGACGCACGGGCCTGGATGCGTGGCGGTGACGGGTTATTCTTCCGAGGAGTTCGAGGCGGACAAGGAACTGTGGTACCGCATGGTTTATGAAGATGACCGGCAAACGGTTATCGAACGGGCGAAACGCGCGCTGCTCGGCGAAGCGGTTCCCACACTCAAACACAGAATCATTCACAAGAATGGCTCCGTCCGCTGGGTGCGAAATACCATCGTGCTGCGAAAGGATGCCAACGGCACCGTCGCGTCTTACGACGGTTTGGTGAGCGATTATACCGAGAGAAAAAAAGCGGAAGAGCTCAACGAAATTCAACGGCAGCAGCTCGTGCAAGCGGATAAATTGGCGAGTCTGGGAACTTTGGTCGCCGGCGTTGCGCACGAGATCAACAATCCCAACAATTACATTTTGCTGAACGCCAAGTTTTTGTCGCGCGGCTGGCGCGAAGTCAAGCCCATTCTCGACGATTACGCGGCGCGGAACGGCGATTTTATTCTCGCGGGCTTGCCCTATTCACAAATGTACGGCAAGATCACGCAACTGTTCTCGGGGCTGATCGATGGCTCGAAACGCATTCAAAAAATCGTGCAGAGCTTGAAGGATTTTGCCCGTGATGATCGCGGCAGCGCCAAAGAATGGATCGACGTCAACGAAGTGGTCGAAAACGCGATGACCATCGTCAACACGCTGATCAAAAAATCGACGGAAAATTTCAGCGTACACGCCGGCCGCGATCTTCCTAAAATCCTGGGAAACCCGCAACAGCTCACACAGGTGATCATCAATCTCATCACCAATTCCTGCCAGGCGCTGCGGCACAAAGAGGCGCGGCTCGGCATCGAAACGATGCACGGCGTCCAGAGAAACAACGTTATCATTCGCGTCAGCGACGAGGGCATTGGCTTGTCGGAAGCGGATTTGAAGCATATTTTCGATCCGTTTTTTACTACCAAGCGCGATACCGGCGGCACGGGGCTTGGGCTTTCAATTTCTTATCGAATTATAAAAGATCATGGCGGCGACTTGAAGCTCAGCTCGCAACTGGGCCGGGGAACGACGGCAACGGTCACGCTGCCGGCGGCAAACAGACGATAAAGAAAGGCGCATGCAAAAATGAATACTCCAATTCATCCCGAACACGCCGTGCTTCTCATTGATGATGAGGAGCAGTTTTTGTTCAGCGCGGAAATTACGTTGAACGCCGCCGGGCTGAATCACATTGTCAAGTGCCAGGATAGCCGGCAAGCCTTGGCTTTGCTGGAGAAAGGCCGGCATGCCGTCGTGGTGCTTGATTTGTATTTGCCGCATTTGTCCGGGAAGGAACTGCTGCCGCTGATTGTCGAAATGTATCCGGAGATTCCCGTCATTGTTTTGACCGCCGTCAATGAAGTCGAGGCGGCAGTAGAGTGCATGAAAGCCGGCGCTTTTGAATACATTGTCAAACCGGTTGACGACGCGCGGCTGGTCAACTCCATCCGGCACGCGCTGCAAATGCAGGAAATGAAAAATGAAAATGACTCGTTGAAAAAATCCCTGCTGTCGGAGCAATTGCGCCATCCCGAAGCCTTTGCAGAGATTATTACGAACCACGCCGCCATGCGTGGCATTTTCAAATATATCGAGGCCATTGCCGCTACGCCCTTGCCGGTGCTCATCACCGGCGAAACCGGCGTGGGCAAGGAGTTGGTTGCCAGGGCGATTCATAATTTGAGCCGAAGGCAAGGCGAGTTTGTCGCCGTCAATGCCGCGGGAGTCGATGACAATTTATTTGCCGATACGCTCTTTGGCCACATCAAAGGCGCCTTCACCGGCGCCGATAAACCGCGCCGCGGGTTGATCGAGCAGGCCGCCGGCGGCACTTTGTTTCTGGATGAAATCGGCGATTTGCGCATCGAATCGCAGGTGAAACTCTTGCGGCTGTTGCAAGAAGGCAAATACTATTCGCTCGGCTCCGACATGCCGAAAATGTCCGATGCGCGCCTCGTCGCGGCGACGCACCAAGATCTCGCGGCGCTGCAAAGCGCGGGACAATTCCGCAAAGATTTGTATTATCGCTTGCAAGCGCATCATATTCACATTCTGCCCCTGCGCGAGCGCCTGGATGATATTCGGCTGCTGATCGAATACTACCTCGAAAAAGCGGCGCGCACACTCAACAAAAAGAAGCCGACGGCGCCGCGCGAGCTGGCAGCTTTGCTGCGGACGTATCATTTCCCCGGCAACATCAGAGAATTGGAAGGAATGATCTTCGATGCAGTGAGCCGCCACGATGGCGGCATGCTTTCCATGAGTTCGTTCAAGGAAAAAATTTCACAAAATTCCGCCAAACACCTTGACGCCATTCCACCAAACGATGCAGCACAACCCTTGATCACATTTCCGGATCAGCTTCCGACCATCGAAGAAGCGGAGCAAATGCTCATCGACGAGGCGCTGCGCCGCGCCGGCGACAATCAGTCCATTGCCGCGACCCTGTTGGGATTGTCACGGCGCGCGTTGAATAATCGCCTGCGCCGAGCAGATAGTAAGTAATCGGTAAAAAATCTGCTGCCGACGGCCTACAATGTGGAGTCATTTTCGGGGGGATGGCGACCAATCTCCAGGTCGGCTTTACGAATAATAATGACTCGACCACGATTCAGCTCTAATATATTGACAGTAGCTCTTCCAATCGAAGTCAATCCCATGATATTTAGTTTATCTTTAGACCAAATAAATGCTCGCTCCACTTGTGGATTCTGGGATTAAAAAGATTCACGATCTTATTGGTTTTTGGATCACGCCCATCAATTTGGCCTGACTTTCTTCTGTTGCATGCGAAGCAACAAAGCGCTAAATTTTCAAAGCTGTCGTCTCCGCCTAAAGAGATTGGAATGATATGTTCCATTGTGAACGCCACGTATTGCCAAATTTCAGAAATGTGGCAATACTCGCACAGAAAATTTGCTCTTTGCCGGACAGCTTTTTGAATGGAATATGGGATTTTACGCGGCGCGGGTCAGGGTTCTATTGTCAAAAACAATATTCCGGATGATTCGATTGGCAAAACTAAGGTAATCATCCAATTCTTCATAAACAGAAAGCTCATGGTTCTCTTTTCTTGTCAGTTTTAATTTTTTTTGTTTAAGCAACAACTCTTCAATCCGGCTTTGAATGCCGGAAGACGCTTTAAAGATGGGGACACCCTCTTGTAGCTCGATACAAATTGCATGCTCCAGTGGCAATGATTTGGGCAGAGCCTTTAGTTTTGGCATATGGCGCAACATTATCTTTTTGCTCCGTTTTCAAATGAAAGAATTGGCAATTGTAAAGTTACATGACTAAAATTAAAAAGATTTTCTCTAAAAGTCAACTCGCGGAAGTTGAATTTTTTCGCCCGTGTGTTTACCGTTTTTTTCTCAAAGGGGTGCCACAAAAATTCCATACCTGAGATAATTTGTCTTTGCGCCTGCGCTTTATTTCTGCTCACTTTACTTCAAATCGTTCGCCAGCACCATTTCCTGCACGTGGCATCCGTTTGCCGCAAGCAATCCAAGCTAATCAACTGAAATTATTGAAACCTCTCGACCACTCGATTTTGGCAAGCCGTTTGTATGATAGAAGCGAAAGGATTCTGACACCATCGCAACAATCAACAGGAGAAAACGATGAAGTCATTCAAATTACAGCTCACCATCGTCAGTCTGGCATTGTTCGTATGTTTTGGCCCGCTGCACGGCCAGGCGGTGCAACCGACCGGCATGCCAACTTACGGCGCGGCTTTTCCACAAAAAACTTTGACAACGGCATTGCGCGGCCATGAAGCCTGCTTGCAATCGGACATCGAAGCCGTGGTTGAGTCGGCTATTTTTCAAGCCGTGATCATGAAGATCAAAATCCCTAAACAGGATTATTCCAAAATCATATGACGGCAACGATATACGAAGTCGCAAAGAAATCGGGTTTCAGCATCGGCACGGTGTCGCGTGTTTTGAACGGCAGCCCGTTGCACACCAAAGCCACACGCGCCAAAGTATTGCGAGCGATAAATGAGCTTGACTATCAGCCATACGCCATGGCGCGAGGCTTGGCGCGGCGCAAAACCAATACCATCGGCGTGATTGCTCCTTCGTTCGGCGGACGCGCGCACGCCGAAATACTGTGCGGCATTCAACGCGGCCTTGCGGAGCACAACTATGACTTGCTGCTCTATGGCATTGATGATCTCCAAAATTCGCGATCCACTTTGCAGCGGGCCTTGCAGCAGCGCCGTGTCGATGGCATGCTGTTGGTGTCGATGGAACCTTCCACCGATTTGGCGGCAAACTGCAAGCGCCGGCATCTGCCATTAGTTTTGGTAGATGGCTCTCATCAGCAGCTTGACTCGGCCACCGCCGGCCATCAGGAAGGCGGCTTTGAGGAAATCGGTTATCAAGCCGTGGCGCGTCTGATAGCGCTTTTAGAACATTCGGATGTGCCGCCCGAAAGGGCCTCGAGACCGCAGCATGTATATTTGAAATCCGAGTTGGTAATGCGGGAAAGCTAAGGGCAAAACCAAATCATGGTTGATAAAATTACTAAAATGACAATTACAATTTTGCGAACAATGATGAAAAATCTTCTGCGCTGGAGCCAAAAGCCTTTCACTGGAAAGCCGGTATCGGCGAACAGAGTCATCTTGCGGCACGGCGACT